>NZ_JBAKAZ010000010.1:0-89044 GCF_038155185.1 Psychromonas aquatilis | reverse complement strand
GAAAGAAGTCGCATAAAAATTAGCTAATGAGTGCCAACTGTCTTGAAAAACACCGATTATAGCCAACCATTTTTATCCGCTTAGCAAGGCGTTATATGCCAAATCGACTATTGGCGAAATATTCAGGCTCATCAAAGGAGTTAAATTGTAATGGAAAACACGTACGAAAAAATACTAGGTAAAGACGCATCACAGTTTATCCCCGTAATTAATAAGATTCTTTCTGAAGTTAGAAATCATGAATATCATTTCATGAACGAGAGTGAATTTACATCCCTAATGCAAACTTCTCCATGCGAGGGACAATCTCAATATATGAAGGAATTATTGTATAGAGCAAATTTTGGTTCCTTATCTGCAATTGCTAAAAATTATGAATGGTTAAGAGGAATGCATAATTCATATGAGGCTGGATTATATTTGCCGTTTGCATCTTCATTTAGGTGTCTTATTGAGTCAGCAGCCGACAGTTATTTTTCTCTATCAAATTTATGCTCCACTCTTTCAAAAAACATAAAAAATATTAATAGCTCCATTAATCAAAACTCCCCAAATTTCTATATATGCACAGATTTAGAAAATCAACTTATCCACTATTCCCATGCTAGAAGATTAAATAGTGGTGAATCTGCGCCTGATTCTCATAAAGCAGAAACAGCCGCACGCTACGTTAAAAAGTTAGATGAAGAAACAGGCTCAGATTTTTATGATTGTTATTCTGAACTATGCCAACTTAGTCACCCCGCAGCACAAGGGGGGCTACATATGATGATTCCAATTAATGACCAAGATTTTATTTTTGAACACAAATTTGGAAAAGAAAAAATAGATGCTCTTTTAGAAAAACATCGAGATAAATTTTCTGCGCTATTAACTTACGCATTTAACCCATCGATTTTGGCTCTAAAAGTTATAAATCATATTCAATTCAATGAGCTTCATGTAGAGCCTGTAAATGAATTAAATATGGATCACATTGTTGCATGGCAAAAGTGCAAGCAAGATATTGTTCAAGCTGGCATATAACAAGTCAATTTAAACGGAACTTAAACAGTGTGCCATGTTTCGTTCCTCAACAAGTTTGGCACACAATTTTAGTCCGCTTAATGTGGGCGTTAGGCGTAAGGGTAGCTATGAGTGGTATCATCGTAAAAAATCAACACATTTTACCGTCTAGGTCTATTCAGAGGTTTTGTACAACAAATGGAAACGTCGAAGTTTTGAGAAAGGCTTCAGGTAAAAAATTTTTAGTTAAACCGAACAATAAGATATTCTGCGTTACTAGAGTCTGGGATCAAGCCGCTGAAAAGTCTTTTGGTAAACAAATTGAAGATGAATTTCAAATTGTCATCGAACAGATATTACAGTGTGGTGATTACGCAATACCAAAAAAGCAGCATAGGTCTATTACTAGGTTTCTAGCTTTATGGAAGTTTCGTGCATCTATGGACAGTGATCCGTATCCTATTCACGAAGCTTCTAAACTTACTCCTACAGTAACTGATCCGGATGAAAAGAATCTTTTAGATGAATTACACATTAATTATGTAGATGAAAGTGGCTCTCTTCCATCAAGGAATATGCGAGGGATTGAACTACAAGGACAAGTCATGATGTTTAACCGAATCCATGAAGATTTAAGTTGGTGTTTAGTTAAAAGCTTACACTTAGACTTGATAGTTCCAGATTCCCCTGAAAATGACCTCTTCATCCCTATAACACCATCTATATGCTTACTTGCAGGTAAAGCAGTTCCTGAGTTGTCACTAGCTCAGTCAAAAGATGCTAATACAAGATCATATGTTAAATCAAAAAATATTATATTTGGTAGGTCTATTGAAAAGTACGCCTAACAAGGCATTTAAACGTAACTAAAACAGTGGGTTACGTTCCGCTTCGCTCCACAGTATAACTCACAATTTTAGTCCGTTTAATGCGGCGTTAGTAGTATTCGTATGCAGTCATACCAACCCAAAAGAAACCTTTGGAAATCTAAAGGTTTCTTTTGGGTTATCTAGGTGCTATGATTATGTTTCATTTATAAGAAAAGGCACATTATTATGGCTAAAACGTTTTTCCCGCACGCAGATAAAATAGCTTTTGTAAGTGCAAGCACCCCTCATCCAGAAAATACAGAATATAAAATATCAATAGGTTCGGAAGTTTGGGGTGGTGAAAACCACGAAGTTGTAAAAATTCAAATGGTTTATGACGGAGTTGTTGCTGGACGCCGTAGTCCATCATACCCATTAGGTACTGATGATTACCAACGTGTTAATACAAAACTTCAAGAGTTAATCGCAAGTCGTTAACTCAATCATACTACTAACAAGTTGCTCAAAAGGAAAAATTACAGTTGGCTGTACTCGTGCCTCGCACATTTTAGCCAACCATAATTTTCCTCTTAGCAAAGCGTTATGTGTCGTTCAATAGGAGTTTAAAATGTCAGCTTGGATATGTATTGGATTACTTGATGAGTCAGATTGTGATTTTTCTAATTACAATAATAAGATTGGCGCTTATAAAGGTGAAATAGATGGTGAGTTAGTTTATGTTGGGAAAGCGACTGAGCTAAATAATGGTGGCTATCGTAAACGCTTAAGAGATTATACTCGCGTGAGTAATAGTGCTAGAAATTACCCAGCTGGTTTAAAAATGCATGAAAATAAAAGCAATATAATCATAAGTATACAGATAGTCTCTACCGCTGATGAAGCTGTAATTTTAGAGCGAGAATTAATCGGTAACCTCAATCCCAAGTGGAATGTTCAGGCTTAAACACATAACAAGCACTTTAAATCGGAACAAAAACAGCGGGCTATGTTTCGTTCCTCAACAAAATTTTAGCCCACTATTTTTGTCCGCTTAAGTGGGCGTTATGCTTCATTATATAATCGTTGTTGAATAAAAGGAATTCTACTTCAATGCAAAAAAGTAACTTACAAATCAGATCATTAGTCATAATTATTGCAAGTACAGTATGTTTATTAGCATTAAATGCCAATTCGAGTGAAAATGGAACATGCAATATAAAAGGAAATATTTCATATAATACTGGCGAAAAAATTTATCATGTAAAAGGTCAGAAATATTATGAAAAAACTAAAATAAATGAGAATAAAGGTGAAAAGTATTTTTGTTCAGAAGCTGAAGCAAAAAAACAAGGTTGGCGTAAATCAGAAAGTTAAGGGATAACCAGCTATTCAACAGGACAAAATATAGTTGGCTATTTTCGCCCCTCAAATATTATAGCCAACTATATTTTGCCCGTTAATAGGAGCGTTAACAGGCAACATTTGTTCAATTATATTGGGATGTTTTACAATCGGAAGTGATTACATAGTCACCTTGGCCATGTGTCTCCTGATGAGTATTAAAAAAGGTACTTAATCGAGAATTAAAGTGTCTACAAAGTCGGGGGAAGATCATTTTTACTTCATAGACCCTAAGTCACTTTCACACTTAATCGTTAAAAAATCTCTATTTTTTATTCACTACATTTTAGACATATAACCTTTGAAGTGTAATCACATAAGCCAAGTTAGCGCTTTATCGACCACGGATGTCTTATAAAGCGGAAGCTGACATAAATAACCATGGCTGTTGCGACGACTAATTCAAAATTAGCGAGTTGTGTCATTAACCAAACCCATTTCGTATCCACACCTTCTTGTAATAGCTGCTCTGCGCTTTTAGATAAAGCAAGCGGGCCAACAACTAGCGGAAAGGTGAAAGCAGAGTAAGCCGGACTGAAAGGCAATCGTAGTAGATTAGGCAGCATAATATAGACGTATAAAGTTAACAGGACTGCTAAGAATAATAGGGTGCCAAACAGGAATGGATTTACTTCAGTTGCCACAATTAAATAAGCGACGATTAATAGGTTAGCAGGTGTGGCTAAGATAGTAGTGATTGGCTTTTGATTGCTATCTAACGCCTCAGAAAATAACAAACGATACAATATGACGGGTAATAAAAGCGCATAAGACAGTAACCCAAGTATTAAAAGAGTATTACTTAACACTATTGGTAAGCCACCTGGATGGGTGATAATGGCCAGTGTTAAGCCAATCGGAGGAATAAACCAACTTGGTAGAACGTGTGCGAAATTAAAATGCTTACTGCGATAAAAAACAAAGCTGGCGAAAAAACATAATTGCAAAATAATGGCGAACCAGCTGATAGCTAATCCTAGCTGAAAATAAGTATTTGAAATGGCATTGGCAACAACCATAGTCGCCATTGTTAATGTGGGAATAACACTACTCGCTAAAGGGTGCTGCAACTCTTGCTTTAAAATAGCAGGGTTCATTATAAATTTTAAAAATAGCGGAATTAAAATAGCCCCAGCCAGTAAAGCACCCAATGCTTGAGCCGCTCCTGCGACATCAACAACGTGCTCCCAACACAAACCTAAACTGGCAATAGCGAGCGCTAAACCTGCCAATGGGCTCGGAACCTTACTAAAAAATTGCTTCATGGCTTTGGGCGTATTCATTATTTTCTCTTATTCTTAAGAACGAGTGATCGACTATTTTCAGCCTGTTATCTCTACAGCTATCATGCCAATACAAAAATAATGCACAACTCCAACCTTTGCGTGGCGATAAAGCCTGACTAATATAATATTTTTTGAGAAGTTACACTGCTTTTATTTCTATGTTTATTTTTTTGAGTGAAAAGATCTCGGACTTCTATTGATGCAATCTTTAATCAAATAGAGAATAAGGAAATTGGCTCTTTTACCGTTAACTCTCTAGGAGGTAACGTACATGCTGCGATGGATTTAGCAGATTGGATTAAGGAAAATAATATCTCATTAATTGTGGAAGGTAATTGTTTCTCATCTTGTGCTAATTATTTTATACCGGGAGCCTCAAGTGTCTTGATTAAATCTAGATCAATTGCCGGTTTGCATGGCGGTGCACTTCAGAAAATCTGGCGTAGAAATTACCCTTGGTATTTATATGTTTTTCCATTGATGATTATTATTGATCAGTAGATGGCAAGAGATGACTGGAAAGCCAGAGAAGCCGATTTTTATCTAGATCTTCAAGTCAGTAAATATCTTCCAGTAATAGGACAGTCAAAAGAATACGATGCTCCTAATGATGATTTATATTACTCGGGTTGGAATTACGATTCCAACACATTAAAGCTGTTGGGCCTTGATAATATAACGACTGAAGATGGTGAACTGTTTAATGAAAAAATAGATGCTGAAATACCTGTTTGGCAAATCTCATTAACAAAGCAACAGATTAAAGACTTCACATGGTGATGATATTTAAATAAATAGTTATGCCATAACCTGCAAATGAATAATTCTAAACTCTACGCAGTCTATCGTTATCCTGCACAAATTATTAGCCATGCCGTTTGGCTTTATCATCGATTTACACTGAACTTTCGTGATATTGAAGAATTACTTGCGGTGATAGGCATTGTTGTCACTTATGAAACGAGTCGCCAGTGGTGTAAAAAATCCGTGCTATCCTATCTATTGTAACTAAATTAAAGAGAACAGAGGCTACTTGGTGATACTTGGCATTTGGATGAGGTTTCCATCAAAATAATTGAGGTATTACATTACCTTTGGCGAGCTGTAGTTCAAGATGGTGACGAAATAGATATTTTGGTTCAGAAACGAAAGAATAAGACGGCAGCGATGCGCTTCTTTAAACGATTATTAAAAGGACAAAGGAGTACGCCATTAAACGTTGTGATGGATAAACTCGCAAGTTACTCTGCTGCCAAAAAAGAATTAATACCAACTGTCGAGCACTCAACTATTCAGTATGAAAATAACAGATGTGTACTCTCGCATCAGCCTATTCGATAACAAGAACGACAGATGCGTAAATTCAAATCATAGGGGCAAGCTTAATAGTTTTAAGTTGTCACGGTGTTGTTCATCATCTGTTTCGTTTTTGGCCGTCATTTAATGCAAGCTAAACATCGATATAACGTCTATCTTAAACTAAACCGCAGATGCATCCTTATACCAATCACACTAATTAACTGATCTATTTTGCTTGTTAAAATAACTTATTTCTTCGTTGTAATTTTCGTAAATAGAACAACTATTTAACTCAAATTACGCCTTGAACTCAGTCATTTTTCCTGCGCAAAATTTAGATCACTTATTTAATATAATTGGTATTATTAATACTTTATTGGTAACTAAAAAGTGCATTTTCCTCATCAATAATTAGAAATATTGCAAGTGGAAAGTCGATATTTTTCATATAAATCAATTTTTTATCATAACTACTAGATGATTATTCAATTTTCCAAGGGCCTGTTTGAATTTTGATAAATTTACTTTTTGTTAATACTTCTTGCATTAAAAATTATACTAATAAGTATATTTAAATAGGGATCGTTAGATGGACTATTTTAAGTTTACGCTTATGCCAAGCCAAAAACTTCTTCCTCTTTGATAGCTACTTGCCGCTGAGTAAGGATTTTGGTTTAATAAGTTGGTTACTCGCATATCGACAACAGTAGAGGTATCTACCGTTTTATATACTTCCATCATTGCATTCAAACTAATATCTGCAAAAGCATCAATCGTTGTTTCGTCGTAAACGTCGTAATTTTGTCCATCAACCTCTATTGCAGTTCCATCACTGTCAATGTTGGTGTATTCGCCTCGGTAATTAAGGGAAGTTTTGGTTAATAGTCGCTTATTAAACCATGAAGTGCCCCAACTTAAGTGAGCTCTAAATGGTGCTGCATAGTTTTGTTGTTTTCTTATATTGCTAAGTTGGTATTCTGAAATAACTTCTCCATTATAATAAAGATATGTACTTTCCATATCGTCAATGTCTGTTTCAGAAAAATAGTCAGGACCACCAAACGTGATTGTTTCTGACCACGTTGTATTAGCTGTAAATACATGATCGCCAATGCGACCATTCCATTCTAATGAAATACCGTGGTAGTCAGTTTTACCATCGTTAGCTAGAGTATAACCAAGATCACTATTTTGATCATACTCTCTAGAAGTTGAAAATTTATCACGTCCCCAGCGTTTAATTCCTTTTATTCTAAACGTCCCGTCTAAAGCTGTTGGTACAGTAAAGGCAAGTGTAATTTCATCACTGTAAGGTGTATTTAGGTTACCTTGTGAATAATCATAATTAGTATTAACTGAAGCTAAATCCCATTCACTCAATGTACTATCACCATTCAAATCTCGGTGATATGTCGTTGTTGCTGGAGTTGCAGAGCGAATTGCATAAGCGAGCATATTATTGGTGTAATAACGGTTAGCACCAAAGCTGACAAAGTAGTCAGAGAAGACTTCCCAACTCACGTTAAGGCGTGGAGCAATATTATGGTTATGCATAAAGTTATCATATTCATAACGTACGCCTAAGCGTAGATCTACAGGGCCAAAATACTGCTGATATTCGGCCCATAGTGCTTGTTGATATACCCCAACATCAGCTTCATAACTTTCATATCGAACTGCGTCAGTAAATGCAATATCACTCATACAAGCATCATCACCACTGCTGCAAACGATACCGTTATTTTGGTCAATTGCATATTGATAATAATACCAAGAATCTTCTGGTCTTTGTTTATAAGCTCTTGTATAGCTTGATTCAGAACCGAAACTAAGGACTCCATCATTTATATTACGGCTAGCAGATAGTTTTAATGTGTAATCTTCTTGGGTTTGTTCAATGTCACCAAAACCACCTTCATAACAATAAGTGCTATCACAAAGCGTACTACCGTATGCAGATCCCGTGTCCCATTTATACCTGTCCCCATCCCAATCTCGGCTATTATCAGATTGATTATAAGATAGACGAGCTGACCAATCGAATTGGTTATGGTATCCATCAAGTTGTAAATAGGTAGCAAAACCAGTACTGAGTGTTAATCGTTCACTATCATAATCATCATCAGCAGTGTATTCACTTTCATAAGGGCTATACATCATCATGCCTGTTGCTGAGAGATTATCATTAAATTGATAAGTACCTTTTAATAAAAAGTTTTGGGAAAGATCTCCATTTGTATAATCTTCATTGCCATACTGTTCATCCATTTGGTAATAAGACTGAGATTCTGCACGAGAGTATGCGACTAATAGTTTAAATTTATCGGATATCGGTAAATCAAAGCTCATTGAAGTTCGATATTTTATAAAGTCAGGTTTAGGGTCACCATCAGGATCTTCACCTAAATAACTAACCATTTCATCAAATTGAAACCCTGTGCTAATTTGGGCTTTAAATTCATCGCCCGCTTCACGAACTTGATAATCGACTGTTCCGCCACTAAATCCACCATATTGTGCTGAAATGTTAGAATCTTGAACTTCTACTGCCTGTAATAGAGAGGGGGCAACATATAAAGTTTGAGAAGTTTGACCATTTACTTCATCATAATTTTCATTGTCAGTGCTCTGGGTTACATCCATCACTGAGTTTACGGACACTCCATCTATCATTATATTGTTATCGTAATAACTGCCACCAGATATCGAGAAATCCGAAGGGCGTATATGTTGTTCACTTTGAGCACTACCATCATAACGCTCGATATCTGTTTGAACAAAAGGAAGGACTTTGAGTAATTCCGTTGTATCCATGTCTCCCTGTTGTGATTCATTTATTGAATTCTCAGAGATAACGCTTAATCCGCTATCAAGTGGATCGTAACTTTCATAACTTGTTGTAGCCTGTAGGGTTTCATTTTCTTGCTCAATTTCACCAACAATGGAAATATCTTCTAGTTTTATTGACTCTTCTGAACTGATGCTGTTTTTGCTAGAATTTTGATTTATTTCATTATTGTTATTTTTGATCTCAGATACGTTTAAAGTATCTTCAGCTTGTGACAATGCAGGTATCGCTAGGCTTAAAATCAAAAGGTTATTAATTATTTTCATCGTTATCCGTAACTTTTATATTTTCGTTCCATCTCCCTCTACGTACATTTAAATTTTATATTTAGAAGGCTTTATTTTTTGAGTGGATATTACATTTAATCTATATGATAATCAATACCGTTGGCTAATGATAATCATTTGCAATAGTGTTGAGGTTATATTAGTATCATTTTTTTTAAAAAATCAAATGGATGTTTTAAAGCGGTATATCAAGGGATTTGAATAACAACCACACAATAATAGTCCTGAAAGGGTTTTTAGTATCCTTCAACAGTGAAACGTTACTTTTTAACTCAAATATACTTTTTCTTTAATCGTTCTGATTTTAAAATTTAATTTAAAGCTGTGTATCAAGTTAAATAGCTTTATCTAATATTCTCTCAAGTAAAAGTGAACCTAAAATGACACGTAACCCACAACGCAATCCATTCAATAAAGCTAAATTACCTACTTTAGTATTTGCACTCTCATTAGCTGGTTGTGGTGGTGGAGGTGGAGGTGGAGGTGATGAAGGATCTTCAGGAGAGCTCGTTGTAGACGATACGCCAATTGAACAAGAAATCATTAATGACAACTTTGACTCTCAAGCCACTTCAGGAGGGGTTGAAATAAATTCAGGTGATTTTAATTTATCAACAATCGAAGCTGCTAACACTCGAAACGAAGATGGCTCTGGCAATATACGACAAATTAATTTTACTTGGGAGAATGCATTTCCAGATACTTCAAATAACGTTATTTATACTATTTGCCAATCAGATATTTTAGAAGCTGAAAACTGCAATGAACTAGGTACTACCGTAAATACTTACTCTTTCGCTACTGAAGTTACTAGTGTTTTAGATACGATAGGTCAACACTACTTTGTGATTGCAGATAATGGCGCAGAACAATTAATCTCATCTGAAAAAGCAATTCACCCAGGCGAATTCAGTAAAATGGCTGGGTACTTTAAAGCTTCTAACTCAGGTTATGCAGATGATTTTGGTAAGCCAGTCGTTATTAGTGCAGATGGACTAACAATGGCTGTCGCTGCTGTTTATGAAGATTCACCATCTTCTGGCATAAATGGAGATCAAGGTGATAGTGCTTCAACAGGGGCTACAGGAGCCGTTTATATATTTAGTTCTGATGGTAACAATAATTGGAAACAAACTGCATATATCAAAGCATCGGCACCAGACTCGCAAGATTACTTTGGAACCTCTCTTGATATCAATGAAGATGGAACAGTCTTGGTTGTGGGGGCTCCTGGTGAAGACTCCGGCGATGCAAGTGATGAAAGCGATAATAGCGTCTCTTATTCAGGTGCTACATACGTATTTAATTATGACGGTGCTAACTGGAATCAATCTGCTTACCTTAAAAATGAAAATCCAGAAGAAAATGACCATTTTGGTACCGTTGTTTCTTTAAGCCTTGATGGCAATCGTTTAGCAGTTAGTTCTCCATTCCATACTTCAACTGAAGGTGGGAGTATCGTTGTTGAATCAGGCTCAGTCAGTCTGTTTGATTTTAATGGTAGCGAGTGGGAAAGCATTGCTTATCTTGAGTCTCATAACCAAAGTGAAGATGACAGGTTTGGGCACATGATGTCGTTAAGTGGAGACGGCGAAACGTTAGCTGTTGCTTCATTTGTCGAAGACTCTTCAGAGACTGGTATAAATGGAACTGGGTTCAACGATGAAGCAGAAAGTGCCGGTGCTGTTTACATTTTTCATGAAAATAATGTCGAACAGTGGGAGCAAACATCTTACCTTAAAGCATCCAATGCAGAAGAAGGGGATTATTTTGGAAACCCTATTAAGTTGAGTGATGATGGAGAAATGCTCGCTGTAGGCGCTACTTATGAAGATAGTAGTAATAATGAGGGGCAGGGCGCAGGCGCAGTTTACCTATTTAATTATAACGGCAGTACTTGGAATGAAGTTGCGTATTTAAAGGGTTCTAACACAGAAGGTGCTAGTGAAGAAACTGCGCCAGAGTCTGCTCTTGATGCTTCAGATGACAATTGGGGAGATCATTTTGGTAACTCAATTGCGTTTAATGGAGACGCAACGGTATTAGCTATTGGTTCATCTAATGAAGATTCCGCTACAATTGGTATTAATTGGGATGAATCAGATAACACAGCAAAAGGAGCGGGTGCTGTTTATATGTTTGCATATGATGAAACATCTCAAAGTTGGGAACAAACAGCTTATGTTAAAGCTCCAAACACAGAAGAAATTGATAGTTTTGGGTCTACCGTCGATTTAAGTCAAGATGGAAAGACGTTAGTCGTTGCTGCTCATAATGAAAGTTCTGGCGAGACTGGAATAAATAGTGAGGATACTAACCGTGATGATGATGATAGCAATGATGAAAATTATTCAGGTGCTGTTTATGTGTTTTAAGCAACAGGTTGCTTATTAAATAACAACAAAGTCGCACCACTAAATGGTGTGACTTTACTCTCTCTCTCGGAAATTCTTAAGGAAGTATCTTGAAACTGTTCAAAGCCAGTTGGGTAATTTTATGCATTGGATTTGCAACCACCTTCTCTCACACTGCAACTTCTTCAATACCAGATTGGGATTCAAAAATACAACATGGCAAGCTAGAAAATGGGTTGCAGTATTTTGCCTATCACTCCGATAATGCTGATGAACCATTTAATGTAAGGCTGATTGTCCATGCAGGTTCAATCGATGAACCTGAAATTAAAGGTATTGCTCATGCAGTAGAGCATATGGTTTTCAATCAATCAGTCAATCATCCAGAGGGAATTCATGATTATTTGAGCAAAATTGGTTGGAAAGCTGGCAAAGAAGTAAATGCTAAAACCGGGCAAACTGAAACTAATTATATGATACGTACTCGCCCGCACGATGCACTTGATCTTAAAGGCTCACTGCAGTTGTTAGCTGATATTGCTGGTGGTGCAAAGATGTTAGAGGAACAATGGGAAAAAGAGAAAAAAATAATAATAGAAGAGAAACGGCAGGGTGAGCATGTAATAAAGCGTTTAAGTAAACAGATTAAACAGAGTACAAAGGCAAATTCAAAATATGCAGAAGGTACTGTCATTGGTTCTTATCAAAGTATTAATGAAATAACACAGAGTGACTTAAAAGCATTTTATGAAAGTAATTACGTTGCAAGCAATATGAGCTTGATCATTAGTGGTTATTTTAAACCTGAAAATTTAGTTCATAATATTGAAGATACATTCGAATATCTGCCTACAGTGCCAAAACCTGAACGGAATTATGTTGATTTCCCATTAGATCAGACTATCAAACTTAATAAAGTTCAAGATCGAGAAGGGACTACATCTAAAGTCGCTTTAGGGTTAAGAATGGCACTTCCTCCTAAAAGCACTTCCGAGGGCATTAATTTAAGACTTGAAAACTATATCATCCGAAAATTATTGATGCCGCAAATACACCGTAATGCGGTGTTTTACCCTGAGTCAGTGAGTTCTATTAGTGGTGTATTAAAAGAACCAAGCAATGAACGTTTAGTGTTAGCTTTTTCAGCTAAAACTGAAGACCATGATGATGGGGTACAAGCTATTTTGAAGGAAATCGAACGTTTACGTCGATATGGTTTTTCAGAAGAAAGTTTACAAAAAGTTTTAAGCAATACGAAGGCTACAGCGCGACGCAATGCCACTTCTACTAGTAAACGTAGTTATGCTAGCTGGGAAGATAAAATTACTAATGCATTATTAACTGACACCGTCGTTGCAGATCCAAACGAAAAGTTTGAATACACAATGAAATTATTAAACGGCGTTACTTTAGAAAGGATAAATGCGAGATTAGTAGAAATACTTAATGCACCTGACATTTTTATTTACTATCAAGCGCCTGGTGATATTAAATTATCACTACCGAGTGTGGAGGAAGTTGAGGAGTGGAAGCGCGGCATTGCTTTAGAAAGTATAGAGCAACCAATAAAACAGAGTTTTTCTAATGAAAAGCCATTAATGGCTTTGCCTAGAGAAGAAAAAGAGGAGGTTAAATTACCGATAGCGCCACCTCAGATAAATAAAAAAATACCTTCGTTTCAATACCATGAAAAACAATCAGTCTTTGAATGGAAACTTGAAAATGGTAATCGAGTTGTGTGGTTAAATCGTCCTACTCCCTCAAATAAAATACTATTAAAAGCAATAACTAATATTGGATATGAGAACCAAGAACAACCTGAATGGTTATCACAAAGTGCCTTACAACTTTTCGAACAAAACCATCCAGTAGGTGTTAAGCCACAAGATTGGTTAGATTGGCAAAAAGAAAATAATTCAAAATGGAAGTTCAAACTTCATCCTCAGCACTTGGATTTGAGCATTGCAACGACAGTTGATGATTTAGAAAGTACTTTTTACGCTTTTTGGTTAAATCATCAGAAGAGGGATTTCGATAATAACGCTATTGAAGCACTTAATGAATCAGTTGCTATGGCGTTAAAAAGTGATAAAACACTCAATTTATCTGAGCTTCGTTATGGAGAGAAGCAAGATAAAACCGCTATTGAAAAGAGATTAAAAAGTATTACCACATCTACCTTGGAGTCAGTATCAAATAGCTTACTTAATCAAACACAAACAATGTTTATTGTAGGAGAAATTGATACTAAATATTTAGAAAAGTTAATAGCTCAATACTTGTCACCATTCGTTAATACCTCTGCAATGACAAGTAAACCTGTTTCTCAGCGAGTAGGTAGTCACAGTTTTATACGTGAACTTAGCGGTGACTTAAAAACTAGAACAACTATATATGGCAGTAAAAGTTTAGATTGGACACCTGAGCGTGCTTTTATACTTTCTACACTTAATCCTGTTATACAAGAAGCGCTACGAAAAAAACTTAGGCTTGAACTGGCAGGAACCTACAGAGTTATTTTCGAAATGAAGTTGAACCCTAATAATAATCAAGTTGAAACTGAGCTGAGCTTTCTGAGTGATCCTAAAAGATCTAGTGAGCTTACTAATGAAGCCTTAGCTGTATTAAGTCATTTAACACCTTATATCCAGTCAATGAATATTGAGCGTGTTAAAGAAGATATTAAGTTTGCAGAAAGCACTCGACTTGAAGTTTCGTCTACATGGTTACGTCGTTTGATGCTGAGTTATCGAGAATATAACGATCCGCGCTATTTGGATTCTATGCTTACAATTCCTAATGAACTTTCAATTAATGAGTTAGTAAAACTAAGCGAATCAGTGTTCCCAATAGAAAATCAAGTATTAATCGAAAGTCAGTATTCTCCTCAATACTAATTTGTTTTATTTAGCCTGAGTTAAGTTAATTCAGGCACAGCTATAGAGAAAAATTATGTTTAATAATATTTGGCATATTGCCACAGGTGTACCCTTATTACTTTGTTCCGTTATCGCAATAAGTTTAATTATAGAAAAAGCAATTTTTCTGTTACGTCAAAAAGATATTACTCAGGTTGAATATGAAAATATCTTAGAGATGATATCGACATCAAAGCTGGAACAAGCAATTGATGAATTAATCAACTTGAAACCATTTTATTGCAAAGCGCTTCTGTTAATGAAAAAAGAACAGCATAGCGATAAAGACGTTAGAGATGAGCAAGTTTCAACATTAATGGTGATGTTTAATAGTCGTTTACGTCAAAGAGTCAGTGGTTTAGTGACGGTTGCTTCACTTGCTCCCATGTTGGGGTTATTAGGGACAATAATAGGATTAATGAGGGCGTTTCAAAAGATTGGTGAGCATGCCGGTCCTGTAGAGCCTTCCATTGTGGCCAATGGATTATGGCAAGCACTTTCTACAACAGCAGCGGGCTTAGTCATAGCGGTTTTCTGTGTGCTTGCTCATGCAATTTTCACTTCAAAAATAAAAAAAATGTTGACTCGTAGTCAGTTTCTATTGAATAGCCTATCGCAATTAATGCAACAACGTAATAAGAAACAAGAGAAAAATATATGATCCAGTTTGAAGAAGATAGTGGATTGGAGCCAATAACACCGGAGACCATGACTCCGATGATTGATGTTATTTTATCTCTAATTGCTTTTATGATGTTAATGATTAACACGCCCTTAATGACAATGGATATTGATTTACCTGATATTAATCAAGCCGATATTCAATCTCCAGCTGAAGAGAAAGTGATTCATTTACAAATTCTGGAAGAAAATAATCAATGGTTGATCGCTGATGAACTTATTACTTCAGAAAATAAATTGAAAACAAAGCTAATGACGTTAGTGGTAAATGCGGATGAGCCTGTAGCTACCGTATTAGATATTGACCAAAACAGCCCTGCTCAAAGGATGATTGAAACTTTAGATATCTTAAAGCGACTAGGTATCAATAATACTCATATCGCATTAGAACAAAAAGTGGTTGATGGATTATGAATCAGTCAGATGTTGGCCCAAGTTCATTTAGGTCAATTGTTACGTGGGTTTTTGTTTTGCATATTATTTTAATTGCAGCATTATTTTGGAAAATAAAGATTGAAAATGTAGCACTACAACATGCGCCTAAGGCTAAAGTAAGTATCGGCTTTCGTAGTGCAGCTGCAGGGAAGATTGCAAGTAATGAAGTGGCTCCTCAGGAAGCTGTAAAACCAATACAACAAAAAGCCAAACCCATAAAAACGCCCGTAAGTGAACCTCAAACTTTAAAAAATAATAAATTGAAGGAAACAAACAAAAAATTAGGTCTAGAAAAGATAAAGAAAAAAAAGCCAAAACCGATTGTAGAAGCTCCATCGACTAAGAAAAAACAAGGAAAAAAACAAAAAGAAAAAATAAAGAAAATAACAGAAGAAAGAGAAACTTCACAAGTTAATAAAGTCGTGCCAACTGTTCAGCAGAAAAAACAAATTCAAGGCGCTGGAGGTATTGATGGTTCAGTAGATAACAAACTTAAGGTTCATGAAAGTGGACAAGCAGAAACCTTAAGCGGTGACCCAGATAGTGCTATTTATGATGCATTGTTACGAAAGCATTTGATGAAATTTAAGCGTTATCCTCGAACACTAAAAATTAAAAGAAAAGAAGGGACTGTCGAAGTCGTTTTTAATATTAACAAACAAGGAAAAGTATTAAACCATAAAGTAGTTAAACGAACAGGAGATAGAGCCTTTGACCGTGCTATAAGACGTTTATTTGACGAAGCTCAACCAATACCCTTACCGCCAGAGAATACAACTTGGGCAACACGTGAATACCGCTTGGTATTCAGTTATAAACTCGATTAATTCGTTTCTAAATATTTAAGGTCTTTTTTATGTTTCACAGTTTTTTTCTCGATGCTAAATGGCGAATTTGGGCATGGTGCGGTAGTATTTTAATTCTTATCTCCACTTGGTACAAAGTGCAATTAGATGTTCAAGTTAATGAATGGTTTGGAAGTTTTTATGACTCGATTCAAGATGCATTATCAAATCCAGGTACAGTAACAAGTGAAATGTTATTAGGCCATCTATGGGACTTTGGTAAAATATCACTAATTTTTATTCTTGTTGCTGTATTTTTAGAGTTTTTTGTTCGTCACTATGTATTCAGGTGGCGAACGGCAATGCAAAATTATTACACTCAATATTGGCCTCTTGTCAGAGGTACTGAAGGGGCTTCTCAACGAGTTCAAGAAGATACAATGCGTTTTGCACAGATTGTTGAGCGTTTAGGTATCTCTTTATTACGTTCATTATTAACATTAATTGCTTTTCAACCACTACTCTGGGAACTCAGTAAAAAAGTGAAAGAAGTTCCGTTAATTGGAGAAGTCGATCATGTGCTTATCTACTTAGCGATAATTTCCGCTATTTTTGGAACAGTTATTTTAGCTATGGTAGGTATTAAATTACCTGGATTAGAGTTTAATAATCAAAAGGCAGAAGCGGCCCTTAGGAAAGAGTTAGTTTTGGGGGAGGATGATAGTAGTAGAGCTAAACCTCAAACAGTAGCTGAGTTATTTCAAAGTGTACGCTTAAATTATTTAACGATGTATCGTCATTACTTATATTTTGATTTAGTGAAGCAATCTTACCTACAGTTTTCTTCCGTTATGCCATATATCATGTTAACACCGACTATTGTTGCAGGAGCGATAACACTAGGGGTATTACAGCAAATTCTTCGTGCATTTAGTAAGGTAGAAGGTTCTTTACACTATCTTGTTTATAGTTGGTCTACAATTGTTGAATTGATTTCAGTTTACAAACGCTTAAAAGCATTTGAACAAAAAATTTATGACAGTAAATTAGCAAAAACCTCTCTTAACACTATTTAAATTAATAACTAAGTAAAATTGCCCTTGATTCTCTTGGTGATAATGATTATCATTGGCGAATCCAAGTGCAGCTGGTTATCGATTGCGTTGGTGAACGATTTAGCATGGAATATATAGCTACGTTAGTCAGTTGAGTTTAAATGATTAAACTATCGTTATACCTCATTTATTTTCTACCTACCATATATCCAAAATTTTAAATTTAAATTAAGGTTAATTATGTATCGTATAATTTCTATTACATTAAGTTCATTTCTTCTTTTTTCCTGCGCAAGTGAAGATAACTCTAACGAAGAAGAGGTTGTGTCCGTACCTGAAGAGGAGGTTGTATCCGTACCTGAAGAAGAGGTCGTATCCATACCTTCATTTAATTTCATTGATATCGATGGAAGTGAAAGTGAATCCGGTGCAGTAACTTTTACGTGGGATGGCGATAGCACTGGATTAACGTATACTTTATGTGAAAATAATATTGAAGCTGAAAATAATTGCTCTGAAATAGCGACTACCACAGAATCAAACTCTATCGAGACAAAAATAGACTCTTTATTTGGCAGGTACTCATCAGAGTACTTTATATTAGCGAGTAATGGTAATTCATATACAGCGAGTAATTATTTGTCACTTTCAAACCAAAATGTGACTGATCTTATTCGATATGTTAAAGCGTCAAATCCAGATGCAAATGACCGGTTTGGATATTCTGCCTCATTAAGTGGAGATGGTCTTACTTTGGCTGTGGGAGCTTACACGGAAGACTCAAGTGCAACAGGTATTAATTCTGATTTACAAGATGATAATGATGCATCAGCCAGTGGAGCCGTTTATATTTTTAAAAATAATGGGAGTGATTGGTCTCAAGAAGCTTATGTGAAAGCATCGAATTCATTAAAAAGTAATAAGTTTGGTGAGTCAGTATCATTAAATGAAGATGGTACCGTTTTAGCTGTTGGTAGTATAGGTGAAGACTCTAGTACAACAGGTGTTAACAGTGAATCAAATGGAGATTATAACAGCGCTGGAGCTGCATATATATTCCGTTTTGATGGTACTAATTGGTCTGAAGAAGCTTACATTAAAGCATCTAACACAGATGCTGGTGATAATTTTGGTTTGAAAGTATCACTCAGTGATGATGGTGATGTGTTAGCGATTGGAACGAAAGCTGAAGATTCAGATGCAACAGGCATTTATACTTCAGAAGAATCAGTGACTAATGAAGATGAACAAGCGAATAATGATGCGGTAAGTGCAGGCGCTGCTTATCTCTTTAGATATAATGGAGCAACTTGGGATCAAGAAGCTTATATTAAAGCTTCAAATACAGATGACCGAGACTACTTTGGAAATTCGGTTTCTCTAAGTGGCGATGGAACGACCTTAGCGGTAGGTGCTTATAGTGAGGATTCTAATGGGAACGATGGTGAAGATGATAACAGCCTAAGTGGAAGTGGTGCTGCTTATATATTTAGACAGGATGGTAACGCTTGGACACAGCAAGCTTTAATTAAAGCTGGAACACCAACTGAAGACAGTTACTTTGGTAATTCTGTTTCTTTGAGTGAAGATGGAAACACTTTAGCTGTCGGTGCTTACAGTGATGATTCTCTGTTTAGTGGTAGTGGTGCCGTCCATGTATTTAAATATAGTGATAATAACTGGTCTGAAGAAGCTTACCTTAAAACTTCAAATGCCGCTGATGGTGATAGTTTTGGTAAAAATGTAGTGTTAAGCGCTGATGGTAATATATTGGTTGCTTCAGCTGATTATGAAGCTTCGCTAGCTACTGGCATTGATGGAGATCAGACAAGCTCAGGTAAATATAATGGGGCTGTTTACGCTTTCAAATATGAGAATGAAGGTTGGATTCAATATGCATATATTAAAGCATCGAATACAAAAGCGGATGGTCAGGAGTCATTTGGTGCTTCATTAGCGCTTAGCTCAGATGGTAAAAAACTAATGGTGGGTGCAAAAAATGAAGACTCTGCTGCATCAGGTATTGATGGCGATCAAACTGATAGTTCACTTTCAGCTTCAGGTGCCGTTTATATATACTAAGTATTAAACGAAAAACATAGAGGAATATACTTTGTATTCTTCTATGTTTTTGCTAATTATAATATCTCTTATTTAATCAATAATCTTCAATCATTATATCCCGAAATTTAAGAGCATCATATTCAGGCCTAATTGAACCTATAGTGGTACAGTGGTTTTGGCCACCTAAGTAGAGTTGATATTATTCATCTCGATAATTTTATAGGTGATTAAAATGGTCAGAACAGGTAAGCGTAATTTCATTTCAGAGTTTAAATTAGAATCAACGCAGTTGGTTGTTAATCAAAGGTAATCAGTACGAGAAATTGCAACAGCAATGAACGTTGGTAAATCGACAACGGATAAGTGGATTAGGCAGTTAAAAGAAGAGCGTAAGGATAAACCAAGGCTACACCAATGATACCTGATCAATTTAAAGTCACTAGGTGTCTGTATTTTTCTAATGAAATCAAGGTTCACATCTTAACCGTAATTTTTTACCTTTTTTGTTACAAATTATTAAAGATCAGCAGGGCTTAATGTAAGCTCTCAATTAATTGAGCTTTGTAATGAAGTTCTCTTAGCTTTTGGATTGCATAATATTGAAAATTAAAACCTATGATTTTTTACTTCCATTGTAGAGCTTTACCTTTTGAGGCTTTTTAATTGTGTCGTTTATATTATTTTAAATAGTAAAGGTCTATTGTAGATACTAAAATCGGCATATTTTATTTTCATGTTATATCTATATTTCCCAAGAAAATTAATGGTTGAAGAAGTACTCTAATCGATACAAAAATATAAATAGAGAAGTAAAGTAAGTGAGAAAAATGATTAAGAGAATTAGTCGCTTTTTAGGCATTCAAAGTGGCGTCGTTGATTCCGAGAAAGCGGTTGCAACGATAGGGGGAATGCTCGCTATTTTTTGTTGTTACTATACAACAATACATTTAACTGGTGAGCAAGGGTCTATTGCTATTTTACCTTCTATGGGAGCTTCAGCAGTCTTACTTTTTGCGGTCCCTCATGGGCAGCTTTCTACACCATGGGCTTTTTTAGTTGGAAATATTCTTTCGGCAATTGTAGGGGTTACTTGCGCAAGCTTGATAGATGTTACATTTGTCGCTGCTGGACTCGCTGTTGCATTGTCTATCTTAGTGATGCATCTCACTCGAAGCTTACACCCGCCCGGTGGAGCAACTGCGTTGGCTGCTGTAATAGGTGGCCCTACTATACATGAATTGGGTTATTGGTATGTTATTACGCCAACCCTGATTAACTGCACCATATTATTTTTCGCCGCGATGATCTTTAATAATCTCTTCCACTGGCGACGATATCCACAAAGCTTAATGCGTTATCAAAGTGTTGGGTATCATCCAGATACACGTCGTATCAAAATGCAACATATCCATGAAGCAATTAAGCGTTCAGAGTTAGTTGTTGATGCCAGTGATGAACAGATAAAGCGAGTGGTTGATTTAGCTGATGCTATCTATCATGAAGAATTAATTAATGAATTTGTGCTTGAGTTAGGCACATATTATACGAATGCTAAGCCAGGCAGACAGTGGGCAGTTCGTCAGGTCATTGATCAGCGTAAACATAAAGATCCTTTACGCTATCTTGTCATTTATCGAATTGCAGATGGAGAAAAAAAAGGATCAACGGATAGTTGCACTTTACAAGAGTTTGCTGAGTGGGCGAATGAAAAAATGAGACCTAAAAATTAAAAAAAGATTTCGGGCATCCATTAGTTGCTCATAATAAAATCAGCTCTTTAAGACTTTAAATCACTGGGTATTCAATATTTTTTCACTTTATCTAACAATTAACTTATCAAACTGCTGTGCCTTATAAAACATGAAGGGATACTGACAGTATCATTCGTAGTATAAAAGAGGTGCATATGGATTGGTTATCTTGTCCTAAAATACAAGGGAAGTACGTTACATTAGAGCCGTTGAGTGTTGCTCATGTCGATGAGCTTAAAGAAGCTGTTTTAGATGGTGAATCTTGGAAGTTATGGTACGCCAATGTTCCATCTCCAGACTTGATGGCTGATTATGTCGATACGGCAATTAAAGAGGCGAAGAGCGGCAATATAGCATTTGCTGTTAGGTGCAATACTACTAATAAGATCGTAGGAACAACTCGTTTTTATGGTGTTGACGCTAAAAATAAAAGAGCAATGCTAGGGTATACTTGGTATTCATTTTCAGCCAGACGTACGCCTATTAATACAGAGTGTAAGTTATTGTTACTGAATCATGTTTTTGAAACGCATTCTGCAATTGCAGTAGAATTTAGAACACACTTTTTTAATCAGGGTTCTAGACGAGCAATTGAACGGTTAGGGGCCAAGCAAGATGGCATTCTACGTAATCATCAGGTTTTAAGTGATGGTTCAATTAGAGATACTGCCGTTTATTCTATCATTAACTCTGAATGGCCTGCCGTTAAGAATAACTTGCAAAGTAAGCTCGGCTAATAAAGCTATCGCTGAAAAAGATCTGTAAGAAATCTTGGACACCCATTGGTCTATCACAATAAAATCAGCGTTTTACGATGTAAATTCACTGGGTGTCTTGTATTTTTGTTGTTGTAAATACTTTTCTCTACCCTTATTCTCGCTTTGTATCTCTATCATACAAAAAATAAAAATTAATTGTTGCCCTAAGAAAACCTAAATTGCAAAGTTGTAGTTTAATTCGCTTTACTGTAACTAAATAACAATAATTAATATAACTTAATAGATTATTAACTAATAGGAATATAAACACTCATGAATATAAAAATAATTACGGCTGCCATTGTTATGGCTACATTATCTGGTTGTGCTGTATTAGAAAAAAATACTGTGGAAGAAAGCAGCCTACAAGCAAAAGCATCAATGGCTTTAGGTGTTAAGCCTGAAAATATCAATGTATCAAATATTCAAGGTGGTCTACAAAAAATAACGTTTGATGCAGTCGCAAATGGCAATGAATATAGCTGCTATTATACTACCGCTCTTATCGTTAAATCTGACGCGCTTTGCACTGAATTTGGCAGTACTGAAAAGGAAGATAAAGTAAGCCAATGTGATGCGCTTAGTAGCGCAGCAGGAAAATGTTAAAAAGCTTACAAAGTATGGCTAACTTATAAAAAATTTCGAAAAAATTTCGGACACCCATTAGTTGATTATAATAAAATCAGAGTTTTACGATTTAACATAAAGGCTGGACACCCATCGACTTTAAATTGTAATTAATTGATTTTATAGTCTTCAATTAATGGGTGTCCGCTATTATTATTCCTATTATTATTCAAGCAACAATACACACGATTCTGTGGTTATTTAAAAGACTGTAAGGTATGCCCTTTACAACAGCAATGCATGCTAAACCACCGAAGGATAGAGGAAGACAAGTCCAATTTTAAAATAATGAATCACGGAAAAAGCTAAGCTATGGCGACAAAATGAAAGTTAAGATAGATAGTCCAATAGGACTGCGCCAATACAGCAAACGATTAGGTGCCATTGAACCCGTATTTGGTAATATCACGGTGAATAAAGGCATGAATAAATTCAAGCTGCGCGGGCAAGAAAAAGTGAATGCCCAATGGAAAATGTACTGTCCGTTCATAATATAGAAAAGTTAAGGAATAGTTTACATTAAGCCAAGGGCTAAGCCCTTAAATCGCAATAATACAGTCTAATTACCCTCATAAACGCCTCTACAGCTCAAATTAATCAATCATTTATTGAAAATCCGAATTATCTATTGGAATCTCAACTAAATATGAATTAATGTAGTTTTTATTTTAAATAATCGGGCTGAAAATGAGAAATTCTACAGCCTCGTTAGCAATCAAGGAATATTATGAATTACTGGGTAGTTGGAGCAACATGGGGTCATGACGACCAAGCTGAACGTTTTTACCTTCGTGGTACTTGGCAAATGGGGTATGACGAGGCAGAACAACCGGGATACGCAGATAAAATCAATCGCATTAAACAAGGTGATCGAATTGCAGTCAAAAAACGTGATGGTAAAGGAGCTTCGACAATCTCTATAAAAGCTATTGGTGTTGTGAAGGATGTTGCAGAGGGAATTGTCTATATTGACTGGGTGGTAACAAACTTAGAAAGACATGTTTCGTGTAAGAATTATTTTGGAACCATACACGGTCCAGTTAATGATAAAATTTGGCGTAATGAAGCCTTTTGTCTGTAATGTAAATTGCTAACAAGACGTTTCAACGGAACAAAAAAATAGTGGGTTACGTTTCGCTTCGCTACTCATTTTAACCCACTATTTTTGTCCGCTTAGCAAGGCGTTAGCAGGAAACACTTGTTCAATTATATTGGGATGTTTTACAATCGGAAGCGATTACATAGTCACCTTGGCCATGTGTCTCCTGATGAGTATGAAAAAAGGTACTTAAGCGAGAATTAAAGTGTCTACAAAGTCGGGGAAGATCATTTTTACTTTACAAACCCTAAGTCACTTTCACACTTAATCGTTAAAAAATCTCTATTTTTTATTCACTACATTTTAAACATATAACCTCTGAAGTGTAATCACATAAGCCAAGTTAGCGCTTTATCGACCACGGATGTTTTATAAAGCGGAAGCTGACATAAATAACCATGATTGTCGCGACGACTAATTCAATGATAAAATTTCGGAAACTCATTAGTCTATCACAATAAAATCAGCGTTTTACGATGTAAATTCACTGGGTGTCTTGTATTTTTTATTTGTAGCGCTTTGCTGTCAATAATCACATTGAGCAGTTAGGTGCTTTAATGTAGTCTCCCTTTTTACTTCACATTAGTTCAACGAAAGTAAACTCTCCGTCGTTAGCTACGTTTTTAGGCTGACTTATCTCTAAAGTTTTTAATAGTACATTTAAGGTTAATAATAATGAAGAATCTTTCATATAGAAAAGATATTAGTGGATTAAGGGCTATCGCCGTTTTGCTTGTTATCTTTTTTCATATTGGGATTGAAGAAATACCAGGTGGGTTTATTGGTGTTGACGTTTTCTTTGTGTTATCAGGTTTTCTTATTACATCGATCATATATCGCGATTTGCTTAATGATAAATTTACTTATCATGAGTTTTATTTAAGGCGAATAAGAAGAATTGTTCCAGTTTTATTATTTGTAATTATTTTAACATGCATTGCTGCATGGTTTGTAATGTTTCCTGAAGACTATATTCGTTTAACCCAAAGTGCTGGGTTATCTTTTTTATCATTAAGTAATTTTTATTTCAATAATATTACGGATGGTTATTGGGGGGTAAAGGCGGAGTCTATTCCGTTATTGCATACTTGGTCTTTGTCTGTTGAAGAGCAATTTTATATTATTTGGCCCGCAACAATGCTCCTGATGTTTAAAGTTATACCCCAAAAACATCATCAATTGCTGTTACTTGGGGTTACTAGCGCATTATTTGTTTTATCTGAATTTTTAGCGATCACTCACTCAAACTCTGCATATTATTTATTGCCAGCTCGTGCATTTGAACTAGCTTCAGGGGCAACACTTGCACTGTTTTTACCAAAGATGAAGAAAATAAATTTATTCTTGAATCATGGCTTATCGTTATTAGGCTTGAGCGGTATTATTTTAACTTCATTATTTTTAAGTAAGGCGGATGTTTTCCCTGGTATAAATGCAGCTATTGTTTGTTTATCTACTGTATGCCTATTAATTTCAGGTAAAGATAATGATAATCAAGGTATTATTAACTATATTTTATCAACACGATTATTGGTCTTTATTGGTTTAATATCGTATTCACTTTATTTATGGCATTGGCCAATTATTGGGCTTATAAACTACATGGCTATCGATAAGTCCATGACCGTTAAGTTTTTTATTATTCTATTATCTTTTTCTTTATCTATATTAAGTTACTACTTTATAGAGCAAAAGTTCAGATTGGTTTTAATTTATAACTTTAAAAAAACAGCCGTGTTATTTTTAGCGATACCATTTGTTGCGTTTGCTATATTCATTCTTTTATCAAGATATTCTGAAGGATTTAAGAGTAGGTTTACACCTTCAGATGGAAACTTAACACAGGTTTTATTATCTAAAAAATACAATGACTGTCACAATGATTATTGTATAGACACATTTTTGAATAAATTTGATAACCCACCACTGGATGCAGACTTTTTATTAGTGGGAGACTCTCATGCAGAGTCTTTGGAAGGTTTTATGAATGTTTTGGCTAACCAATCTATGAAAAATGGATCACTAATTTCTAATGGTGGAACTCCGTTTTTAATTGGTGTACAAAAATACGATATTACTAGAGAAGCTGTTAAGAAATCATTTTCTATAAAAAATCAGAAAACATTAAATATAATTACTGAATTTCAAGGAGATACAGTAATTATAGCCGGAAGGTATTCGAGGTACTTGCGTGAAGAAAGCAAAGATTTCTTTTATAAAGAAGGAGATAGTCTTGACAGTAAAACATCTATCGCTAATTTCAAAAGTAGTTTTGATGAAACGATAGAAAGTATTTTGCATCTTGATAAAAAATTAATTATTGTAAAAGATACACCTGATTTTGGGGTAGATCGTTCTCGATGCCCTATTCTGAGTGATAGAATGGGTATAGATTTCAATTGTGTAGAAAGCATAACTCTTTCGAATGTTGTAGAACAACAGGAAACAGTACTTAATTATTTTGAAGAGGTTGAAAAAAAATACCCTGAAGTTATTTTTCTTGATATGAAGTCGTTAATTTGTGATGAATATTTATGCCATATTAATGTAGATAAAACACCTCTCTATAGAGATAGTAACCACCTTAATTATATTGGTGCGAAAAAATTAGGTGAGATATATCTACAGAGGAACACAAACCCTCTTTAGCATTAAAACTAAAAAGTCTGACATCGACTCGGTGTCAGTCTTTTTATTTATATTTTCTGGTAAAAAAGTAGAATTATCGACAGGGGGAAAATACTGTAATTGAAAAGATCTTAGACACCGATTAGTTGCTCACAATAAAATCAGAGTTTTACGATTTAAAATTATCGGGTGTCCTGTATTTTTCTATATTTTAGCCGTAATTAACAGTTTCCTTTCTTTGCTTGTCCTGGTGGGCAAAATTTACCTTTACTCTTACTCTTTTCTGTATAGATAACATCTTGATGGCCTGAATCACCAAGAATAACTTTAGGGCCGCTTACTTTCATTGATGGACCTACTACTTCACATCCTGTTAGCAATGCTAAAAATATAAACGGTAAAAAACGAAAATTTATCATGAAGATCCCTTAAAAATTAATGGCTCTCTATTTATTAATAGAAAATAAAAGGGTTATCCTACCATTAAAAATCCTAGGTATTAAAGCGCTTGAGCTCCCATAAACACTAACGAGTAATAATTATTCTGTCTCCTCAATCACAAGTATCATTTAGAGATGTAGCGCTGATGTAGAGGTTATAAAAAGTAGCTATTATTTTAAGCTTTTCCCGTTAGGTACTTTGCCTATCAAGTTTATTCGCTAAAATAACAGCTACTTAATTTTATCAAGTTGAATACATATTACTTTTAATAGTACTAAGTAATAATAATCGACTTAGTTACGAGAACTCGAAATCTATCGAGGATATTGTGTGATAGATTTCGAGCTGCTTTATATTAAAAGCAGTCTGCTAATTAAAGCAGTGATCTCATTACATATTGAAGTATGCCGCCATGACGGAAGTATTCAAATTCATTAGGGGTATCAATACGAATATCAGCCTCAAACGAAATAGCGTCTCCATTTTCTTTGGTTACATTAACGGTGACTTGTTTTTGTTCTGCTGTAATCGCTTCAATTGAAAAAGATTCAGTACCGTCTAAGTTATATTTTTCAGCACCTTCTCCTTTTTTGAATTGTAACGGCAATATACCCATACCGATTAGATTCGAGCGATGGATACGTTCATAGGTTTCTGCAATAGTTGCTTTAACGCCTAGTAATAGAGGTCCTTTTGCAGCCCAATCACGAGAACTACCTGTACCATATTCTTTACCTGCAATAACGACCGTTGGTATTTTATTAGCTGTGTATTGTTGTGCAGCCTCAAATACGGTCATTTGCTTGCCTTCAGGTTGATAAGTGGTAAATCCGCCTTCTGTACCCGGTGCAAGTTGGTTTTTTAATCTGACGTTAGCGAAAGTACCGCGCATCATTACTTCGTGATTACCACGTCTTGAGCCATAAGAGTTAAAGTCTTTTGCTTGTACTTGGTTTTCAACAAGGTATTTAGCTGCGGGTGTCTCTTTGCCGATAGAGCCGGCAGGGGAGATGTGATCGGTTGTCACACTGTCACCTAGTTTTAATAAACAACGTGCATTTTCAATGGCTTTTACTGGCTCTGGTTGTACTTTCATGTTGTCAAAAAAGCTTGGTTTTTTAACATAGGTACTTGTTGGCCAGTTATAAATATCGCTATCAACAGTTTCAAGGTTTTTCCAGCTATCACCACCGTCATATACTGAACCATATTTATCTGAGAACATTTTTTTGTTAACCACGCGAGTGACAATGTCTTGTATTTCTTGTTGCTCTGGCCAAATGTTTTTTAAGTAAACAGGGTCGCCATCATGACTAATCCCTAAGGGTTCATTGGCTATATCCATTTTCATGTTACCTGCTAAAGCGTAAGCAACAACAAGTGGTGGTGACGCTAGGTAATTGGCTTTCACATCTGGGTGGATACGCCCCTCAAAGTTTCGGTTTCCCGATAATACTGACGTGACGGTTAAATCATTTTCTTGTATGGCATTGCTTATTGGGTCCGCTAGTGGACCTGAATTACCAATACAGGTTGTACAACCATACCCAACTAAATTGAAACCCAATTTATTCAGCTCTTTTGATAAACCTGCACTATTTAAATATTCAGTAACGACTTGTGAGCCAGGCGCAAAGCTGGTTTTTACCCAAGGCTTAACGGTTAATCCTAATGCATTGGCTTTTTGGGCGAGTAATGCAGCAGCAATCAATACCGATGGGTTTGATGTGTTTGTACAGCTGGTGATGGCTGCGATCACCACGGCGCCTTCGTGTAGCTCTACATCTTCCCCCTCTAGGTGATAAGAGGCGGATGTTTTGGGTGCCATATCTGTTGAGCCAATATTTTCAGTACCACCTTCATCGTCAAAGCGTTTTTTCTGCTTTTCTGGTGGAATGATTGTTAGCTCGTTTTGTTGTTTGATCCAGTCTTCAAAAGCGGGTGCTGCTTGGTCTAAATCAATTCGGTCTTGTGGGCGTTTAGGGCCTGCAATCGCTGGTACGACTTGCTCTAAATCGAGGCTGACTTGGGCGTGGTATTCAGCTTTTTGTTGCGACTCACTTCCCCACATACCTTGCGCTTTTGCATAGGCTTCTATGATATCGATTTGCTCTTGGCTTCTGCCTGTTAGCTCGAGATATTTTGATGTTTGTTGGTCAATTGGGAATAAACCACAGGTTGCGCCATATTCTGGTGACATATTGGCAATCGTTGCACGGTCAGCCACTGTTAGGTGCTGGATGCCTGAACCAAAGAATTCGACAAATTTACCAACCACACCGTGTGCTCTTAATTTTTCGGTAACAGCTAACACTAAGTCTGTTGCTGTTGCGCCTGCTGGTAATTTACCGGTTAATTCCATGCCGACTACTTCCGGAATTAACATGGTAACTGGCTGGCCAAGCATCGCGGCTTCAGCTTCTATACCACCAACACCCCAGCCTAATACACCTAGTCCATTGATCATGGTGGTGTGGGAATCGGTTCCAACTAGCGTATCGGGATATAACAGGGGAGTATCATGTTGGTCATCAACAAAGGTAACTCTTGCTAAGTACTCTAAATTAACTTGATGCACGATGCCTTTACCCGGCGGTACAACTTTAAAGTTATCAAATGCACTTTGTCCCCATTTTAAAAACTGATAACGCTCTTTATTTCGGGCGACTTCAATTTCAGTATTTTTTTCAAAGGAGTCTGCTTTACCAAATTCATCGACCATAATGGAGTGGTCTATGACTAAATCTACAGGCTTTAACGGATTGATTTTATTTGCATCGCCGCCCAGTTCTAGCATTGCATTACGCATTGCCGCTAAGTCAACAACAGCAGGGACACCAGTAAAGTCTTGTAAGATGACTCGAGATGGCACAAATGCAATCTCTGTATCAAGTTCAGCTTTAGTATCCCATTTGGATAAAGCTTTAATATCATCTTCTTGCACATACAGTTGTTCACTGTGACGAAGTAAGTTTTCTAATAAAATTTTTGCAGTTAAAGGAAGTCGGTTAATATCAATATCTAAGCTTGATAGGTCGAAATAGTTGTAGTCTTTACCGTTAACCGTCAAGTTTGATAAGTATTTGTTTGATGATGTCACTTTACTCTCCTTATTACGCTTAAAATGCTTTAATTGTAAAATTCAATCTAGTTGTGATTCGATCATGTTTTATTACTTATTGAGACCTCTTATATGCCCATAATTTAACAATGCAACAAAAATACTACCGCCAATGGCATTACCCAATAAAGTTAATAAGATAACTGGTGTTATTGTGATTAATGTAATATTTGGAGACATTAAATATCCAATAAATAATTCAACCGATCCGGCAATAGAATGGTGAAGTCCACCAATGCCGATAAGAAATGTAGCAATATAAATACACAGAATTTGGCTAGACGTTGAGTGGGTGGAAAGAATCGTCCAGGCGCCAATGGCCATTAACCAACCTGCTAACAGGGCACTAACCAGCAAACTTGTAGAATCATACTGCAATACATGCTCTGCAATGAGTAAATACCCTTGTTTTGCATGGATAACAGGTTCAGCAGCAAACAGTAAACTGGAAATAATAAACCCGCCTATTAAGTTACCCAAAATAACAATCACCCAAAGTTTTAACACACCAGCGACATCAGTGGATTTGTCGAGTAGTGGGTAAACAGCTGTGGCGGTATGTTCAGTAAAGAGCTGTGTTCTACTTAAAATACATAACACAAAACCAAGGGGATATAAGAAAGCGATGAATAGGCGGTTTATGCCTTCGGTGCTGCCTAAAATACTGGTAAGCACTGCGACTGCGAGTACTGTAAAGCCGATGATCATACCGGCTGCAAATGATGATAATAATAAACCGATCATGGGTCTTTCTATTTGGCTTTTACCTTCGTGGATCGCTAATTGTAAAATATCATCAGCATGCCTAAAAGTGCTATCGATACGCTTTACAATGACTTGCTTATATTGCTCTGCTTCTATTTTACGTTCTTTTTTTCTTTCACTCTTGCCTTGCTCGATGTTATTCATCGCAATACGGTTTTTAATCTTTTCGATATCGTATGAGTTCTGTTGCTGACCCAACGCTCTTTTATTGAATGTTGTTTTATTTGTCATAAGTTTTCTCTTAGGTACTCAAAATAAATTAAAAATAACTTAAAGAAGGACTGCAAAATGAATAATAAAAATAAGCTGTTGTAGATGGTATTGAGATGAAATGTGTCGACATCCTTATTCAGTTTATTGTTTCTTTAAGCAAGGTTTTAAGTTTCTTTTACAAATAGACTCTGGATATTTCTAGGTAAATAAAAGGGCAAGCTATACGTTGCCTTCTTACTTTGTTATCTATGATTTTAAATACCAACCAATAAATTTTTACATTAACTACAGAGGTAATTGCAATCACTGTGCCAAGATAGGAGAAGAAGAGGGAGCATTAATCGATAAGAATAAAAACTATTATTTATCAGTTATATAGGTTTATTTTTTCTTGTTTTAAACTAGTCGATTGTAATATTAAATTTAATATAATCAGCATCAGCCGTGTAAGCTTTACTTGATGAGTATAAATTTTACAAGATAAGGATCTTAAGATCTTGTGGGGCTTAGAGGGATTTCTTAGGCTTCTATAGGCAGATAATCTCACGTTATTCTACTTCCAATATTGCTAGCTTTCTTTTATTTACCATATATGGAATTTAAGTTCTTATTTTTGGATCTTTATTTCAATTTTGAAATCAATACACTATCCATTTTTTAGAAACTCGAAATGACGCTAGAAAATGTGGTTTTTTGAAAGGTTAGTTTAATATCATTTTCATTAGCTTAAAAATCAATATGATTGATTAAAAGAGACGATTTTTACGTTACACATTCTGTAAAGGAAACGTATTTTATGTGGATAATTTTTGCGCTACTGGCAACCCTTTCTTTTGGTGCTCGCGGCATACTGTATCAATGGACTTCGCAACGAGCGATGGACCGTAATTTACTGTTATTTGGTGTGTTTTTTATTGGGTTTGTTATTAGCCTTTCCACTATGACCATACTTAATCAAAAATGGTATGGATGGCAAGATCTGTGCGTTGGTTTAGCGCTTGGTTTTGGATCTTTTGCTGCTAATGGCTTTTTACATAAAGGCTTTTCAGTGGGAAAAGCATCCCTTATTAGTATTTTGTCAGGGCTAACCCCTTTATTTGTATTGATGTTTGCGTATTTGCTATGGCAAGAAGCGCTAACAACAATGCAACTGGTTGGTTTTTTTATTATTTTTGGCGGCCTTTATATTATCCGCTACTCCAATGACATCTCATTCAGTAACTTACAGGGTGCGCAGTGGGGCTTATTAGCAGCCTTGTTTTTTTCTTTTAATGACTTATTGGGTAAGCAGTCGACGCTCCTTAATGCAGATTTGTTTGCGACCTTAACCTCGATGTTTGGTTTTGGGAGCTTACTGTTTGCTATTAGCTGGCTTGTTAATCGCAACAAACTGGTTATTGATGAAAATGATCCTCGACCTAGCTGGTCTGGTGGTAGGACGTTTGGTTGTGGTTTGTTGATTGGATTAACTAACTTCTTTGGCATGATCGCAATCATATCTGCGTTTGCGATTGGTAACACAGGCTTAGTGTCTGCTATTTCTGGCATGAACATTTTAATTATTTTGCTTTATTCTCGTGTTGTGTTGAAGGATTCCTTTACTACACAGGAAGTGTTGGGGCTGTCGGCCGCATTTATAGGCGTTATCGTATTGAGATTGAGCGTGTAGTTAGCAAGTATTTTACAACGCATTATTGTGAGTAGAACTCTAAAAGATCGGAATATTAAGATGAAAAAAAAGTTAGCGTTAATTGGTTGTGGATATTTAAGCCAAACAATTGCTCAAGCCATACATGATGGACGCCTTCCTGAATATGAATTGGTTGCTGTTCTAGGTAGAGATCCTGTTAGAACCAAAATATTTGCTGATTATTTTAACTGTAAACCATGCCTTGATATTGATGCTGTTTTGGCATTAACACCTGAGTTTGTTGCTGAAGCTGCATCAGCGGAATCAGTGATTGATTACGCAGAAACAATATTAGCAGGCGGTGCACATATTATTGTTTTATCTACGGCTGCTTTTGCAGATGTCGCTTTATATGAAAGAGCAATAAAAACCGCATCAGAAAATAATACCAAAATATACATTGCGGGCGGAGCAACAGGTGGATTTAACCTTCTGCAAACTGCGTCACTGATGAGCTCTACACCAATTGATGTTACCATCACATCTAAAAAATCAACGGGGTTTATTGCCCGAACGCCTTTTTATAAACAAGGTTTAATGAATATCTCTAAACCAGAGCGCGTTTTTACGGGGACAGCGAAGGGGATTATTGATACCTTCCCTTATGTTTTTAATGTAGTTTACGCTACAGCGTTAGCAAGTGCTGGCCCTGAAGCAACAAAATTTAATATTGATGCGGTACCTAACTTTACTGGCGATGATTACAGGATTGAAGTAAATGGCGATCAAGTTGCTTTAGATTTAACTATTAAATCTGGTGATTATGCGATTGCGGCATGGAGTGTTGTTTCTATTTTAAAAAATGCCGCTTCGCCAGTGGTGTTTATGTAAAAAAGAGAGTTAAAGGGACCCCACTTTATTTAAATGTAGTCACTTCTAACCTAGCAGTTAATGAGGACTAAGTTGAATTTTAACTAAGTTGAATTTTATGCTGCGGTACAGCATTAAAACCTGATCCTTCAACATTTTATTAGCCTGAATATCTGATTCGAAATGTTGACAAGATAATCAATATCAGTAACTCAAAGGGGCACTTAATTCTGGTTTTTCAAGGAATGGATATCTTGATACAGTCTTGGGCTTAATTATGTAGAGGGTAATTAAAAAAACACAAAATCGATTATGTTTTCTATAACATTTGAATCACCAATTTAGCTATTACTACGGAATAAAAATATGCAATATTTAGCGACAACTATCGCACAACTGAAAGAATCTAGCCCAGCACAATTCGAATTTTATCAAGCAGTTGAAGAAGTACTTGAATCACTTGAGCCTATCCTCGAGCATTCCCCAAAATATCAGAAGCAAGCTATTATTGAGCGTTTAGTGGAGCCTGAGCGTCAGATATTTTTCAGAGTTCCTTGGCTTGACGACCAAGGTGCCATCCAAGTTAATAAAGGATATAGAATTGAGTTTAATTCTGCATTAGGGCCTTATAAAGGCGGTTTACGCTTTCACCATAGTGTAAATGCAAGTGTTATTAAATTTTTAGGTTTTGAACAAATTTTTAAAAATGCTTTAACGGGGTTACCAATTGGTGGCGGTAAAGGTGGTTCAAACTTCAACCCTAAAGGTCGTTCAGATGCTGAAATTATGCGTTTTTGCCAATCATTTATGACAGAGCTTTATCGTCATATTGGACCAACAACTGATGTGCCTGCTGGGGATATTGGTGTTGGCGCTAGAGAGATCGGATACTTATTTGGTCAATATAAGCGTTTAACGGGACGCTATGAAGGTGTTTTAACAGGCAAAAGCTTATCTTGGGGCGGCTCGTTAGTTCGTAAAGAAGCAACGGGTTACGGAGCAGTTTATTTTGCTAATTATATGCTTAAGGCTAAGGGTGAAACATTAGAAGGTAAGCGTTGTTTAATCTCTGGTGCTGGTAATGTGGCTATTTATGCCATGGAGAAATTATATCAATTAGGTGCAACTCCTGTGACTTGTAGTGATTCTCGTGGTTCGATATATCACGAAACGGGTATTGATCTTGAGCTTGTTAAGCGTTTAAAAGAGCAGTCTAGAGAATCCTTAAGTGTTTACTTAGAAACGCACGCTGATGCTAAATATATTCCTGTGAGTGATTATCCAGAAGATGGCCATGCAGTATGGCGGTTACCTGCAGATGCGGCTTTCCCATGTGCTACTCAAAATGAATTAACAGAAGCGGACGCACAAAGCTTATTAAGTAACGGTTGTAAGTTAGTGGCAGAAGGGGCGAATATGCCTTCTACTAAAGAAGCGATTGATTGTTTTATTGATGCAAAAATTGCTTATGGCCCGGGTAAAGCTGCTAATGCAGGAGGCGTTGCAACGAGTCAGTTAGAGATGGCTCAAAATGCAAGTATGCAAACTTGGACATTTGAAGAGGTAGATGAAAGATTGAAGAAAATTATGGAATCTATCTTCATTACTGCAAGTGAAACTGCGGATGAATTTGGGGAGCCTGATAATCTATTATTAGGTGCTAATATTGCTGGGTTTAGACGCGTTGCTGATGCAATGATTGAACAGGGCGTTGTGTAACTTAAGCTTTTTTAACCTAAACATCATGAAATGAGGGCTAATGCTGTTAGTCCTCTTTACTATCACCAATATTAATTATCTAAGTAACATCACCTTCCAGTCTGACAAGCCTATAGTTATAGAGAGTAACAGGGTACAATTAATAAAGGTTAATTTATCTAGCCGTTCCAACCAAGCTGTTTTATCTTAACAGCCTTGATAATAGATAGATTTTATTTAGATGAAGTCAGTATCCATCACTCCTTACAGCAAACAGCGTCAATAAGTTTTACAGCCTACAAGTTAATTATGAAAACAGAAATTATTTGTAATCAGCTGTTTATTGATCTCGGACATAATAAGGCATTGATTTTTTCTAAATTAATCACTATCGTAGTTCTAAAATATTAATCACTTAGCTAACGGAGCTTCGCTTAAATGGATTATTTCTGGGTGCCATTTTTACCCATGTTAGGGATTATCATTCCCTTACTAACTAATAAACTTAATCGCAGTGCATGTGCACTGACAACCGCGTTGTTACCGGCTGTAGCCCTTTGCTTGATTTTTCTGGATTTACCGGCCATTTTGGCTGGAGAATCTTTTCATAAAAGTTTTGAGTGGATCCCGCAATTAGGTTTATCGTTATCATTTCGACTTGATGGTTTAGCTGCATTATTCAGTATATTGATCTTAGGGATTGGTTTACTGGTTATTCTGTACGCACGCTATTATTTATCTGCCAAAGATAATATGGGGCGTTTTTACTGTTATTTGATTATGTTTATGACAGCAATGCTCGGTATTGTGATGTCAAACAATATGCTGCAACTCTGGTTCTATTGGGAGTTGACGAGTATTAGTTCCTTCTTATTGATTGGTTTCTGGTCATACAATAGTGATGCACGTAAAGGCGCTAGAATGGCCCTTACTATCACTGGTGCTGGTGGTTTAGCATTATTAGCCGGGATTATTCTATTAGCTCAAGTGGTTGGAAGTTATGAGTTAGATGTGGTCCTGAACAGTGGTGAATTAGTAAGACAAAGCCCTTATTATTTGGCTATCTTAGGCCTATTTTTAATTGGTGCATTCACTAAGTCAGCTCAATTTCCGTTTCACTTTTGGTTACCGCATGCAATGGCAGCTCCTACGCCTGTAAGTGCTTACTTACACTCGGCTACTATGGTTAAAGCGGGTATCTTTTTATTAGCACGTTTTTATCCAGTACTTGCAGGCACAGAAACGTGGTTTGTTGTGGTCTCTTTAACGGGTTTATTTACGATGTTATTGGGGGCTTACACCGCATTATTTAAACATGATTTGAAAGGGTTATTAGCTTATTCGACGATTAGCCACCTTGGTTTAATTGTCTTGTTACTTGGCTTAAATACTGAATTAGCGGCGATTGCAGCGATATTCCACATCATGAACCACGCTGTTTTTAAAGCTTCATTATTTATGGCAGCAGGTATTATTGACCATGAATCTGGTTCGCGAGATATGCGTAAGATTAATGGTTTGTGGAAATACATGCCGGTCACTGCAACGTTGGCGATGGTGGCTTCTGCTGCGATGGCAGGTGTACCTCTACTGAATGGTTTCTTATCTAAAGAAATGTTCTTTACTGAAACGCTAGCGCAAAGCATTTTAGGCTCTATGTCGTGGTTAGTCCCTGTTTTAGCAACCATTGCTGCTGCCTTTTCTGTGGCTTATTCATTACGCTTTATTCATGATGTGTTCTTTAATGGTGAGCCAAAAGGGCTTCCTAAAACACCACATGAACCTCCACGTTATATGCGTGTACCAGTAGAAATTTTAGTGGCGATCTGTTTGCTGGTGGGTATTTTCCCTAATTATACTATTGGGCCATTGCTAGAAAATGCGTCATTAGCTGTGTTTAATCATCCACTACCTGAATATAGTATTTCCATTTGGCATGGATTTAATCTGCCGCTACTTATGAGTGGAATGGCGACGCTGGGCGGAGTGGGTATTTACTTAAACCGTAAGCATTTATTTAAATTTGCAGGAATGTTCCCGGATATTGATGCTAAATTCATCTTTGAAGGCTGTATTCAAGCCTGTGTAAGATGGGCTCAAAAAGTCACTAACGGATTAGAGAATGGCTCTTTACAGCGTTACGCTTTTTGTCTTTGTTTCTTCGCTTTATTGCTTATCGCACCGCCTTTATTTGAGCTAGAGACAACGCGAGGAAGTTTACCTGGCACACCCCTCAATGGTGCTGTGATTATTGCCGCAGTGTTAATTATTGCAGGGTCACTGGCGACTATCATTTGGAGTCACTACCGTCTGATTGCTTTATTGATGTTGTCATTAGTGGGATTAGTTGTCTCAATTACTTTCGCTTACTTTTCTGCGCCTGACTTGGCATTAACTCAGCTCTCGGTAGAGATTGTAACGGTTATTTTATTATTGCTGGCGCTGTACTTCTTCCCTCAGCATACGCCAACCAGTAAAAGTCGTCCGAGTCGCTTCGTTCGTGACTTGGCAGTGGCATCATTAATTGGTTGTATCATCGGTAGCATCAGTTTTGCTTTAATGACACATCCTTTAGATAGTATTTCTGCCTTCTTCTTAGCGAACTCGAAAACAGGTGGCGGCGGTACTAATGTAGTAAACGTTATTCTGGTTGATTTCCGTGGTTTTGATACCTTTGGTGAGATTACGGTGCTTGGGATTGCGGCATTAGGTATCCATAAGTTAATCGCACGTATGCGTTTATCAACGCATAACAAGGACGATGATGGGCGACGTTGGGCTAAAGAAAAATACCCTGTGTTGTTATCGGTTGTTTCACAAAGCTTATTGCCTCTGTTCTTGCTTATTTCTGTGTATATCTTTATGCGCGGCCATAACTTGCCAGGCGGCGGTTTCATTGCTGGTTTGATTACTTCTATTGCGTTAATTCAACAATACCTCGCAAACGGTGTTGGTTGGATGGTGAAAAGGGTAAGTATCAATTATCACTATATGATCGCGATTGGATTAATTACAGCGGGCTTAACAGGCTTAGGTAGCTGGTTATTTGGTCGACCATTTTTAACTTCTTGGTTTGAATATGTATCACTACCTTGGATAGGCAAGTTTGAACTTGCTAGTGCCTTGTTATTTGATATTGGGGTTTACTTCACCGTGATCGGTGCGACCTTGCTTATATTAGCGAGCTTAGGGAAGTTGACCACGACAGAACGACTTACAGTAGGAGAAAGATAATGGAATTAGTCTACGCAATTTGTGTCGGCTTCATGAGTGCCTGCGGCATATTTTTAATGCTACGTGGGCATACTTTTACGTTAGTTATTGGCCTTACTTTATTGTCTTACGCTGTGAACTTGTTTTTATTTGCCAGCGGAGGCTTAACTATAGGGGCTCCTGCTGTGCTTAATAGCAGTGAGAATTACGCTGACCCACTACCACAAGCGTTAGTGTTAACAGCGATTGTAATTGGTTTTGCGATGACTGCTTTTGCGGTTATTTTAGCGATGCGAGGCCGTGCGGACTTGGGCAGTGACCATGTTGATGGTACTGAAGCTTTCGATCCTTTATCTGAGGAAAAATCTTAATGAGTTTGTTTGAACACTTAGTTATTTTTCCTATATTAATCCCTTTTTTTGTGGCCGTTGTTTTACTATTTCCACATTTAAGCAACTGCCTTAGCAAACAACGCGTGATCAGCATTACAGCTCATGTTGCTCTTGTTGTTGTTGCCTTTGTGCTGTTATTTAAAGTCGAGGGACAGGGCATTCAAGTGTACGCACTGGGTGATTGGTCAGCGCCTTTTGGTATTGTCTTAGTAGCGGATATGTTTTCGGTGTTAATGGTTTGTTTAAGCGCGGTTTTAGGCTTAGCAATAACCCTATATGCAACGGCTGGAGAAGATAAAACAGGCGCCTTCTTTCATCCGCTTATCATGTTCCAGTTGATGGGTATTAATGGTGCATTTTTGACCGGTGATGCCTTTAACTTATTTGTATTCTTTGAAGTATTGTTGATCGCTTCTTATGCGTTAATGATTCATGGTGGTGGTAAACAACGAACACAGGCGAACATTCATTATGTGTTCCTTAACTTAATTGGTTCATCACTATTTTTGTTTGCACTAGGGACGTTGTACGGTACGTTGGGGACTCTCAACTTTGCCGATATGGCTGATAGAATTCCATTGTTATCAAGCAATGAGTTATTGATAGCCAAAGCAGGTGCCTTATTATTATTGGCTGTTTTTGGTTTAAAAGCCGGGATGCTGCCTTTACATTTTTGGTTACCTAAAGCTTACTCAACAACCAGTACTCCCGTTGCTGCACTGTTTGCGATTATGACTAAAGTGGGTATTTATAGTATTTGGCGAGTACATGGAGTGATGTTTGGTGATCAAGCCGGAGGACTCGCCAATATTGCTTTACCATGGTTGTGGCCAATTGCTTTATTAACGATTGTTGTGGGTGCGATTGCCATCTTAGCCAGCCAAAATTTACGCGTACTGTGTAGTAATTTGGTGATTGTATCTGTTGGTACGTTATTGGTCGCTATCAGTGTGAATACGGTACAGGCAACTTCAGCAGGTATTTATTATTTAATTCATAGTACTATCGCTTGTGCGGCTATGTTCTTATTAACAGGGTTAATTCAGCAGCAGCGTGGCCAAGCTGAAGACCGTTTTGTTGCTGCTAGAGCGATGCCTCAAGCTGGCATTTTAGGCTTTATCTTTGTGTTATTGGCAATTGCTTTAATTGGTATGCCGCCATTATCTGGTTTTGTAGGCAAAGCATTAATTTTGCAGTCAGTTACTGAAGCTAGTCAAGCAATCTGGGTTTTCCCAATTGTGCTAGGAGGGGGCTTAATCGCCTTGATCGCCTTATCACGAGCGGGTACCTCACTATTTTGGCGTACTAGCGGTGAAAACAAGGGCGCATTAAAAGGCCATCCTAGTCAGTATTTAGCAATTGGTTTATTGGTCGCAATCCTTCCTCTATTGGTTATTTTTGGAGGGACAGTGAACGATTATACGCAATTGGCCGCAGAGCAACTTAAATCAGGTTTGAGTTTGCAACAACTTAACGAGGTCGCGAAATAATGGATAAAGTTCGTAAGTTTGTTTGGTTCCCGACGCCCTTCACTAGTGTTTTATTATGGCTAGTGTGGCAAGTCCTGCATGATTTTAGTCGTGGTCACATGGTCTTAGGTGCGATATTTGCGATTGTCATTCCTTGGATCGTAGCACCGCTCAGTGAAGATGCTGTAATCGCTAAAAAGCCTATTAAGGCTGTGATATTTATGTTTCGTTTATTCATTGATATTGCAGTTTCGAATTACGATGTAGCAAAACGTGTATTAAAAAGTAATCGTAGTTTGAAGCCTGCGTTTATTGTGGTGCCTTTAGATATTAAAGAGCCTGTTCCTCTCACGATTTTTACCAGTAGTGTGTCATTAACCCCTGGTACAGTGAGTGTTGAGTTATCAGAAGATAGAAAATGGTTATATGTGCATGTGTTACACCTTGAGGATGAGCCTGCATTAATTAAGCTGATTAAAGATCGTTATGAAGCGCCTTTAAAGGAGATTTTCGGATGTTAAGTTACGCTATACTGATTGCTTGTGCGTTAATTTGTGTTGCCTTAGCGTTGAATGCTTGGCGTTTAATCATTGGCCCAACAACGCCAGACAGAATCATTGCCGTGGATACTATGTACATTAATAGCATTGCTTTGATCATATTGTTAGGACTCCACCAAGGATCGCCTATTTATTATGAAGGGGCACTATTGATTGCACTGCTTGGTTTCGTAAGTACTTCTGCGTTTTGTAAGTACTTACTACGCGGCGACATTATCGAATAAGGAAAACTGATGACTGTATTTTTAGAAGTAGTAGTAAGTCTGTTAATCGTGCTTGGTAGCCTTGTTATGCTAATAGGGTCGATTGGTTTAGCCAAATTCCCAGACTATTTTACGCGTTTACATGCGCCAACTAAGGCAAGTACGCTAGGTGTTGCTTGTATCTTAATTGCTTCAATGATTTTTTTCATGGTTCAGCTCGGTCATGTGACCTTTAAAGAAGTACTGATCAGTATGTTTTTATTGATTACAGCACCTGTGGCTGCACATATGTTAGCGAAAGCGGGACTGCACTATAAAGTTAAAATGACAGATAGCACCCAAAACCAACATCTAGCTAAAAAAGCTTATCTTCAACAACACCCGGATGAGAAATAACCTTCTTTCGTTTTGTATTTAATAAGTACAGGAGAATATTCTTGACTGGGAAAGGTAATGTCTTTCGGGTGATATAAAGTTTTAATTATTTAATAGGGTAGTTGATTCTAATTTTAAAAAATTGGGGAATAATAAAGCTACCTATTAGCATGCATAGGTAGCTTAAGATTATTGTAGGCTTATTTTACTGTTTTATAAATTGCAGCAATATCTTCATCTGCGTAACCAGCTTTACGAGCCTGTTTAAAAGATTCATTTGTGGTAGTGGCTGTCGGCAATGTTAAGTTTAATTTATCACCTAAGTCGATAGCTAGCCTCATGTCTTTTTGCATATGCTTTAGTGGGAAACTCGTTGTGTAATTTTCATTTAATAGCATTGGCCCTTTAACATTGAACATAGGGTTTGTCATGGCACCAGCAGCAACGATATCAAGTATCTGTTGGCCATCTAGGTTTGCTTTAAGGCCCAGTGACATCCCTTCACTGAAAATACTGAGCATTCCCCCCATCATCATATTGACGACTAATTTCATTTTGGCACCTTGACCAATCTCACCTAGGTATGGAGACATTTTACCCATTATTTCAAAAGCTGGTAATGCATCGTCATAAAGTGACTTATCTCCAGCAGCTAAAATAATCAAAGTACCGTCTTCAGCTGGTTTTTTTGTACCAGAAACGGGTGCTTCTAAAAATCGTCCACCTGCCTTGGTTATAGCCGCTGAGATAGTTTGTGAAGTTTCATCATCAACAGTAGACATGTCAATATAACTGCGTCCTTCTCCAATACCTGCCAATATACCTTCAGGTCCTTCACAAATAGCTAATGCAGCAGTAGGGTCAGAAACAATAGTAAAAGTGATATCACATGTTTCTGCGACTTGTTTTGGTGATTTCCCTTGATGAGCTCCTGATGCAACAAGATCAGTACATTTATCAAGATTACGGTTCCATACAGTGACATCCAATCCTGCTTTAATTAAGTTTGATGCCATTGCGTGACCCATAATTCCCAAGCCGATAAAACCAAATTTTTTCATAAATAGTATTTCCTTATTTTTAATTAATTTTTTATTAAAAGTAGAAAGATATCGTGTTAAATAATCGGATATCTTTCGAATAAATAGATTTGCTGTAATAAATCAGCAAATATGCATTAGTAAATAGCAATATTTTTAATGAAGTATTGTTACTTACATTTATCAGTTATCTTTACCTATGTATTTGTTCATCCTTTTAATAATTACATAGTAGAGAGTTCATGCCTTTGACTAATAGTCATCGGCATAAGTACCTTTTCGTATTCACTTTATAAATTTGAGTAAACTTAATAATTCAGTAGAAAAAATAAATAGATGTTTAATTCCCTAATATTAATTCAGGTAGAAATAATGAAGCTTCAGGAACAAACGTTGTAAATAGTACGACTGGCAAATAAGCTCCAAATAACAAGAAGAAGGTAGGAGTTAACATGGATTTTAGATTAGTTTTTCCTATATGCCCCCCTAAATATAAAATAGGAGCGGTAGGTGGGGTAATTAAACCCATCCCTAGATTGGTTGCGATAATAGCCGCAAACTGAATTGAGTCTACGTCAAGTCCATGCATTACTGGCATTAACATCGGAGTAGCCAGCAAAATGCCACTGATATCGTCCATGAACATGCCAACCATCAATAAAAATACATTAACTAATAAAAGTATAATTATCTTGTTTTCGCTGATGGTTGTGAAACTTTCTAATAAAATTTGCGGAACATTTTCCATGGTAAACATGCGAGATAGCATTGATGCAAAGAAGACAAGGACGAGTAAAATACCTGTTATTTTTCCTGATTCCCAAAGCACGTTATATAATTGCTTGTAATTCATTTCCTTGTATATATAGATACTTAGAGGGATTGCATATAGCACTGCAATGGCAGCGGCCTCTGTTGGAGTTGTTATTCCTCCGTAAATACAGCCAAGAATTATAAGTGGCATAAATAAGCCAAGGGCTGCTTTTTTAGTTTTTACTTTAACCTCACTTCCCCAAGCTGATAAAGACTGGTTCTCATAATGATTAGACTGTATGTCCATTTTTCTAGTTAAAATATAATTCCAAAAGATAAATAAAGAAATAAGTAAAATAGCTGGGATAATGGGGGCAAGAAATGATGCAATAATCGATGTACCAGATATCCAACCATATAAAATCATAGAAGCACTTGGGGGAATTAATAAAGCTAGTACCGCAGAGCATGATACAAGTGATGCTGCATAACCTTTGTCATAGCCTCTTTCAACCATGCGTGGGATCATTATGCTTCCAATTGCTGCGACCGCTGATGAGGCCATGCCTGAAATTGCACCGAATATAGCAGTTGAAAAAATAACAACTATACCTAAACCACCGGTAAAGCGGCCAACAGTAACTTCTGCAAGGGCTATTAGGCGTGTTGCAATACCGCCTTGGCTCATTATATTACCCGCTATGATATATAAAGGAATTGCCAATAAGATAATCGATGACATTTGACTGTAACCAGCGCTTACTAAAAAACCTGAACTTGAGAAGTCTCCTGTCATATAGAGAAATAAAACTGCTGCTGCAAAGCATAAAGGGACGGGAACACCAATAATTAAAAAAAGACACAAGATAACTACATCCAATATAATATAAATACTCATTCAAACTCCTGTTTTCTACCTATTGTTTTTTGAATTAGGTCTGTTAAAAAATAAAATGTCATCAACCCTAGACCTATTGGCATAGCTAACTGTATATAGCCGATTGCTATGTTTAATTCAGTAGAAGTCATATTGAATTTCAACGTCCATGATGTTAATTGCCAAGCCCAAACAGTCATCCAACCTGAGATAACTGCATTTAAAATACTGACTGTAATACTATGAATTCTTTTTCCTTTTGGCGTTTTAATAAACATTTCTGCTAATGAAGCCGATATATGCTCTTTTTGCTCTGCGCCAACAGAGCAGCCAATAAAGTACATCCAAACAGCTATACATGATGCTAATTCTTCAATACCAAATATTGGCATGTTAAATACATATCTAGAGACAACTTGAGTAAAAATTAATATTGTTAGAGAGAGCCCGCTTATGGTTAACATAACCCTCTGCATGTGTATCTTAAAATTCCATATTCTATACAAGCTTGATTTGCTAATTACCATTTGTAAGGCCCTCTTGTTTAAGCTAACAGATAATCTTAATCTTCAATACCTAAGCCAATTTTAATATCTTTCATTACATCATCACCAAGCTCTTCACCTATTAGAGGCCATACTTGTGTACGTGTAAATTCAGCAAGAGTTTCCAGTTCTTGATCGGTGAACGTTACAACAGTTGTCCCATTCTCTCTCATAATATCCAGTTGTTCTTTATCTGAATCTTTTACTGTTTGGAAGCGGTGGGTCGATATTGCATTGGCAACATTTTTAATAATTTCTTGATCTTCAGCTGGTAAAGATTGTAATTTCGCACTATTCATAACAAACCATGCAAGTTCTAAATGGTCGTTATATTGAATCCAAAATTTATTGATATCTTTAAAGTTACTATTTGCTAACTCTGGAGAGCCACCAATTTGTCCATCTATTACACCAGTTTGCATGCCTGTGTATAACTCGGCCCATGGTAGTGTTGCAACTTGATACCCTAGTTTTTGCATTAATACCTGATGAGTTGTACCACCTGGCCATACACGAATTCGACTATTGTGCTTTTCATTTGGGTTTTCAGGGTTTTTAATCTCTTTAGTGAATCCTGCACCTCCCATTCCATCTGCAAATACTCCTAGCAATTGTAGATTTTGTGGCTCAATAATTTTTTGTACTGTTTTATAAGCAAAACCATCTTTATTGTAAGCCTTTTCAGCTGCTTCGTAGGTTGGCGCGATGTAAGGGAACCAAGCGATTGCTAACCTTGGATCAAAGTTAGTCGATAGTGGCTGAAGGCCTATATCTATAGCCCCTTGCATGAGTAGGGTATGTGTTTCTACCCAGTCACCTAATTGACTAGATGGATAAACTTTTATTTTTATACGACCATCACTTTGTTCTTCTACTTTTTCTGCAAACTCACTTGCTGCCTTTCCTGCTTGTGAGTCTGCTTTGAAGAAATGGGTTAAACGTAGTGTTGTTGCGTAACTGGTTGAAATAGAACCCAGTCCTAAAGTAATTAATGATAGTGAATATATTGCGATTTTCTTTTTTAAAAACTTCATGTGGTGCCCTCCAGGCAATGTAATGCTCATATTTAATACATAGTAATCCGTCTAATGCGGAAGAAATAATCACACAATGAATTATCTTAGTCAATACAACCATTACAACTTATTTTTTTGAATGCTTGTTGTATTGGTTTGTAAAGTAGATATAATTTATTATATTAATTAGAAGGGATAGGCCGTATGAGTACTAATGACGAAATATTAGGAACCATTAAAAATCATTTAGATACAGACGAGAACACTCAAGATCCAATATACAAAAGGGTTGCAGAGTACATCTCTAAAGAGATTCTGAGTGGTAGGATAAGTAATGGGCAAAAGTTACCAACTAATAGGGAACTGGCTAATTACCTAAATTTGAACATTACAACCATTACAAGGTCGATGGGGGTTTTATTAGATGAAAAATTAATTGAAACAAGCGCAGGCCGTGGTACTCGAGTTGCTTTGCATCATCAAGGCGAAACTCAATTTAAATCATCTCCCTCGAATGATCCTTCAATTATTGATTTGACAGTTAATAGACCTTCTACAGATTCTTTTGATTACTTATTACTAGAAACTTTATCTAATATATCTAGTGATAAGAGGTTTTCATCCATTAAAGATTATCAACCTGCTCAAGGGCCATTATGGGCAAGAAAAGCAATGACTTGGTGGGCAAGATCTTTAGGGGTTAATGCTTCGATAAATCAAGTCGTCCTATGCGGTGGTGCTCAACATGCATTAACCGTCACACTTAGTGCTTTGTTTAAGCCTGGTGATGTTATTTATACGGATTCTTATACATATCAAGGGTTAATTGCAGCTTGTAAAGCATTAGATATAGATTTAATTGGGATTAATACAGATCATGATGGCATATCCATACCAGCTTTGACTAAAGCGGTTAAAGAAAAAAGTCCAAGTGCATTATTTATAACTAGTTCATCTCAAAACCCAACTACTGCGACTTTATCTTTAGCGACAAGGAAGAAAATTGCTAGTTTAGCAGATAAATATGATTTTTTAATTATAGAAGATGGTGTTTATCAGGCGCTATTAGATATAAAAATTGAGCCAGTCATAAATTTAGCACCAGAGCGAACTGTATATATATCGTCTTTATCTAAATGTGTTGCTCCTGGGTTAAGAGCTGGCTTTATTGTTTCTCCTCCTAATTTTGTCGATGATATCTCAACAAGTTTACGAATAAATTGTTGGTGTACCTCCACTCTTACTGCCCTAGTAACCACGATCTTAATTGAATCAGGTAGAGCTGGTGACTTGGTCGTTGTTCAAAGAGAAGAATTAAGAGCTCGTCATGCAATTCTTAATAAATATAAAGGTGATTGTGATATATGGACATCCGGTAATTCACCTCATGCATGGTTATTACTGCCAGATTCATGGACAGATATTGAATTTACTAAAGCCTGTATATCTCAAGGGGTAGCACTTCTACCTGGTAGTGAATTTAATTTAAATAAAGAGGGCTATAGACAAGGGGTTCGTGTGAATCTAGGTGCTGCAGTAAATCGAGAACAATTAAAAACAGCATTAGAAATTATAGTATCGGTTTTACAATCAAAATAATTATTTACCTATAATACTTGGAGATTTAGAAATGGAAGTTAGAGATGTTATCGTTATAGGTGCTGGTGCTACCGGCATTGGGGCTTCCTTATGGTTGCGTAAACAAGGTTTTGATGTTGAAACATTAGATAGAAATGATATTGCTAGTCAAACAACTTATTGTAATGCAGCCACTATTGCAGACTACGCCTGCTCTCCTATCCCTCAACCTAGTATCATTAAAACATTACCCAGTTTATTGTATTCTAAGGATTCACCCTTTGTTATTAACTGGTTAAGCTCGTTAGGGCTATCACCTTGGTTATTTCGCTTTTTAGGTTCGTGTACGCAACAAAAGTATGAAAAAAGTTCGGAAGCATTGGCTAATTTATTATCTAAAACTTATGACGGTTATTCTCCACTGCTCAATGATAATTTAATCGCTAAAAGTATGATGACATCTAAGGGATGCTTATATTCTTATTCATCGAATAAGGATGTTAAAAATGGAGAGAGTAATTTTAAATTAAGGGAGCAATTGGGGATCAATCAAAAACAATTGTCTCGTGAAGAAATGGAGGCTTTAGAGCCAATACTTACTGGGAAAACGGCTGGTGGAGTACACTTTACAACTGCCTCCCATATCTCTAACTCCAATGGATTTTTTGTTCAATTAGCCACTCCTTTGATAGAAGAAAAGCGTATAACAAAAGCTGAAGTAATCGATATTAAACCAAAAGGTGATGCTATATACGTAACATCTTCGGATGGCCGTACTTGGAAAACAAAACGTTTAGTAATGGCTACTGGTGTATGGAGTGAATCTTTGGCGAAAACCCTTGGAGATCGTATTCCGATGGTTGCTGAACGAGGTTATCATGTTGAATTTCAATTTGACAAAATGCCTATAGAAAGACCTATTTGTCCATCAGCGAATGCTTTTTATATGACACCTCAAAGGAATGGTGTTATCAGAGCAGCGGGTACAGTTGAATTAAGTAATTTTGATCCTAAAGCAACTAGAAAGCGTTTAGATTACGTAGAGAAGCATGCAAGAAGAATATTAGAGACAGATGCGCCTGTTATTGAAAGAAAGCTTGGTTTAAGGCCAACTCTTCCTGATTATTTACCTGTTATTGGTGAGTCCTCTAAAGATAATAGAATTATGTATGCGTTTGGACATCAACATATTGGTGTTACATTGGCTGGAATAACAGGCAAAATAGTTGCAGATTGGGCCAAAGGGGAGCAATCATTAGATTTATCTGCATTCTCACCTAAAAGATTTTTATAAAATGTTATATGTAATAATTTTGTGATGAGCTATCAGGACTTATTAAGAGTTAACTTCCATCAGTGTAGTGTTATATATGTCTGTAATAAAATATGAAGAAGGTCAGCTTTTAGGTGTTGGCTTATTGATAGAGCGATAATATTTAAAATAAGCATACTTAAGTCTTAAGTGACTTTATTAACTACATGTTAGGTATAATCTGGCCTGCTTATGGTCAGATTATTTCTCTTCCCAAAAGTAACCTCTATTCTTTTACTTAATTAAGCTGTTTATACCAAGCTGCTAATAATTTAGCGATTTGCTTGCTGGGACTATTGTTGATTTCACTCTCTCGGGTAAGCGCTGACCAGGCAAGATCCAGTCCCTGTTGCCCAACTTGAGTCGAGCTGATTCTATGAGATTGAAGGGCAGCACTCACCGCCCATTTTGACAATATACTCACACCCAAACCTGCGCTGATTAACTCAATGATGGCATCGGTCATTTCAACAACTTCTACTTGTTTTGGGATCACCCCTGATGGTCGAATAAAACGCTCATATTCAAAGCCTGGTAAAACAGTTTGACTATAGGTGTAATACTGAATCTCACTGAGATCTTGAGGGTTAATAAATGCTTGATGGCTGAGTGAATGGTTATAGGGAGTAACTAAGACCAGTTCATCCATAAAAAGCGGTGTGTTAATAATACCCGGTGTGGCCAAGTAACCCGGTGCAATGACTATATCGACAGAGCCATGTTGTAAGCTGGAAACCGGATTTTGTGTTGCTGAGGCGACTAATCTTAACTTGAGATGGCTGGCTTTTTGATTCACATATTTAATAAACTCAGGGATCCAGTAATAGCTAGAATAAGAGGCTACTCCTAATCGGACAACCTGACTTTCGCGATCTGCCGTTTGTTCAAAATCGGCTTCTGCTCGTGCTAAAGCGGGTAACGTCTGCAATGTAACCTGTGTGAGCAACTTGCCCGCAGGTGTTAATTTTAAGCGGCGTCCTTCTTTTTCAAAAAGTTTTCCACCGAGACGGCGTTCTGCTTCTGCAATTCGATGACTTAATGCTGATTGGCTAATACCCAGTATTTCAGCAGCTTGTGCCACATGACCTACTTCAGAGAGCGCTTTGAGCATTTGCCAGTGTCTAATATCGAGTTTCATATAAGGCCAGATAAGAATGTTAAAAGATGAATTATATGCATGTATTAATTATAAAATTCACTTATATATTAATGTAAAAGGGGCTAATGTCTAGCTTTCAAAAATACAGAGTAACGTCAATATTAACACTTCATTTTATTAGAGCTTACAAGGGAGATATGTGGATAACATGAATAAGGTAGGCGGAATAACATCAAAAATGAACGGCTCTGTATTAGTTCTATTGGCCGCGGTGGGTTTTGGTTTTAACCCGCTGTTTGCACAAATTCTTTTTGCACAGGGAATGTCAGTAGAAGTTGTTACATTGTGTCGCTTTATTTTACCGGGCGTTTTGTTGTCATTCTATTTACGTACTTCCATGCTGTTATGGCCAGAAGTTATACGAATGCTTATGCTTGGCTTTGCTAATGCTTTGGGTGTACTCGCTTATTTTTATGCATTACAGACTTTAACACCAGCCACTGCTATCTTAATTTATTATACTTACCCTTTTTTCTCTCTGTTGATTGGCGTGTTGATCTTTAAGCGTTCGCTAAGTATAAATGCTTTGCTATCCGCATTTTTAGTATTAATCGCTGCGTCTTTAGTGATAGAGCCTTCGCAGTTATCGGTCGCCTCGACATGGGCATTAGTGGGCTGTTTTTTAGCACCTATGGTGTTTGCTTTGCAAATACAATATTTGGCTAAACCAAAGCAACACTTAACGGCGTTAAGCCGAATGGCTTGGAGTACCATGGGGCACTTAATTGTTCTCATTCCCCTCGCTGTTTTTGCATCACCTGAAATAACCTTACCCGAGCAAATAAACGGCTGGTGGGCTTTATTAGGCTTAGCATTTATTGCTGCTGCTTTGCCGCAATACTTATTTGTTATCGGTGCACTTAGAACAAAGCCTGAAGTGATTGTTATTTTGGGGGCGGTTGAGCTTGTTGTAGCGATGCTTTCCAGTGCTCTTTTTCTCGGTCAAGCTCTGACACGACTCGATGTTACAGCGATGCTATTAGTGATTGTTGCGCTCAGTATACGTGAGACTAAGACCCTACCAATGGTATTGGAAAAGGATCAGAAGTCGCCAGCATCTTCTTTATAAGCATTAATTTTTACTATAAATAATTGAAATACCTAACGATTTAGGCATCTTTCCTAGGTGGTTTATACTGCCTATTTATGCGTTTTCTACCCGACTTATTTGATTTTCAACATCTAATAAATGATCTTTTTTTAGCCATACTTTCGCACCATTTTTACCTGCTTTTATTTTTAGTTCACTATTGATAGGTGTACGTAACCAACTGTGTTTTATGAGTGTGTCACCTTGTTCCTGTAGTGAACCTTCTAGTACCAATAATTCAGCACCTGCCTTCGCTTCGATGCTTATTTCTGCTTGTGCTTGAAAATGCAATAAGCTGACTTCTTCAAAGGCATCTTTATACAAAGGAGTCACGGATAACCCGGCGTAATCTTTGTGTGGGATGCTATCTACAAGGTTTGTTTGAATACGAACATGTGTTCTATCATCAGGTTGGAATTGCCACAGCTTAACAAAAATGACGCAACCTTTTTCAGAGCCCGGTTGGTGTTTGGATTGCGGTGGGTTTCTAATGTATGAACCGACAGGAAAGTCACCATGTTCATCTTGAAAAGTGCCTTCAAGAACAATGAATTCTTCGCCACCCGGATGTACATGTGGTGAAAAAGTACTTTGTGGTGCATAACGTACAATAGTTGTTGCTCTTGCAACTTCATTACCTACTCTATCAAGTGGTTTTCTATCCACTCCTTTGATCGGCGATTGAACCCATTCAAGTGAGTTACTATCTACAACAACACGTTGTTCAAAATCAGCAGCAATTTTCATGTTTAATTCCTTTATTTTTTTATTGGGTATTCAGCATAATAATAATTGCTAATATTCATTGTTAATAATTTAACGGATTAAACGATACTTTGATGAGCAATTTGTTTAACGTTTTTAGCTTACTTCAATAAAGTATTTTGTTATTAAAGCCTACCAAGTAAGGGGCTTAATAGCGTGAAAATTAAAGAGGCCTAGTCATTATCGACCTCTTTTGTGTTTATATTAAATTATTAAGTCATGTGGAAGAAACATAATTTATTACCATCTAGATCATATACATATGAGCCGTAGAAGAAATCAAAACGTTGGCCTGGTTCACCTGCATCAGTTGCACCTAACTCAATTGCTTTATTGTAAAGCGCTTTTGCTCCTTCAATAGAACCGCCCGGAATAGCAACTTGTTGGCCATTACCGGCACTTTGTTCTTTATTATCATGTGGGGTACAAACAGCTAACATAGCACCGCCGGCTTCTGTACCATAAAATTTAATGCGATCCATTTCCATCACTCTTTTGCCACCTACTAGATCAAGTAGTGCATCGTAAAAAGCAACGGCGTTATCTAAGTTTTTTGAACCAATTGTAGTATATCCAATCATTGTTAATTCCTTCATATCATAAGTTATATTTTTTGATAGCATGCGTGTAAATAAGGCTAATTGAATAAGCATGCACTTTGTTTTGAACAACTAAATAATAGTCTACCTACCAGAAGGTAGTCAACTGTTGTTTTGTCACTTTATTGCTTTTCCTTTTTACTAACGTCTTAAAAATTTACCTAGGTTGCTGATTTTTAATAGGTAATTTATTTTTAAATAAATTAATAAAATAGTGATTTTGTTAAAGTCGATTAAGTATTGAAAATAAGTTAAAGGTGAATAAAGGGTTTTAGGTGCAAAAAAACGACAGAAGGATGCTAGATATGGTTTGCCACTCTAGTTTGAGAATGTGCTCATTTTTTTAAATAAAAAATTATCAAGTTGTGTAGGTTACTTGTAAAAATGAAAGCCCTTGTAATGGGATCTTGGCTATTAGATAATCGTGATTAGAAATGACTATCTCAGTTGTAGGAAGATGAACATGGGTAAAAAAGAAGAACTTTTAAGGATTGCTGAAAACAAAGTGCGATCAGGAGGTTATAGTAACTTTAGTTTTAGAGAGCTTGCTAATGAAGTTGGTATCAAAAATTCCAGTGTTCACTATCATTTTCCAACAAAAGCTGATTTAGGTGCTGAATTAGCACACCAATATACAGATAATTTTTTAGCTGCATTAGGTGATATTGAAGACATAAAAGCACAAGGGAAAAACCCGATTGATGTTTATACTGGACTATTCAATGGCGCATTATTGATTGATAATAAAATGTGTCTTTGTGGACTGCTTGGGGCACAAAATGAAACTTTACCAGAAAAAGTACAAATAGAAGTAAAACGCTTTTTCCATAAGAATTTAACTTGGCTGACAGCTGCCCATGAAGCCAATGGGGAAGAAAACCCTCCACAGGCAGCTATTACTACTATCAGCTTATTAGAAGGGGCGATGATGATTAGCAAAGCACTTAATGATCATAGCTATTTTAAAATTGCCACTGCAAAATAACGACCTAATAAAGCCCTTCACTTAGCTTTGCCATTCCATAAGGTGCCATTTAATGGCTTACTGAGCACAAGGATGGTTAAGTAAAATAAATATTGCTGAAAACCGATATGGATTAGTAGCAATATTTATACCAATCACACTAATTAACTGATCTATTTTGCTTGTTAAAATAACTTATTTCTTCGTTGTAATTTTCGTAAATAGAACAACTATTTAACTCAAATTACGCCTTGAACTCAGTCATTTTTCCTGCGCAAAATTTAGATCACTTATTTAATATAATTGGTATTATTTCATTCTAACTGAGACGAAACCTCTGTTATCAGTATCGACAGTTGAGTATTACCATTACCCTCTGTGTCGAAATCTGATTAGTTCTGAGTTTCTAGTGCATCTTTGCGTTTTATCACTTTATGACCATCTTCTGTTACACCGTGCTTCCAATAACTGCTCAGGTAAAGATTTTCTTTGTTAACCTGTTTTTCATTACGGAAGTAGGTGCGTAATGCACGCATGCTATCAAACTCACAAGCAGCCCATACAGAGACGTCTCCGGGTAACCATGTTAATGCGCGAACTTGCTCTATAAGTGACTGCTTCTCTGTTAACCAAATAAACTTAATATTAGCTGGTGCTTTAAGTGCTTGTATATCAGCTTCATCGATCACTTTAATAACAGCATAACCTTGAGCTTGTTCAGGCAGCTTAGCTATTTTAGCAGATAGGGCGGGTAATGAAGTCATATCTGCCGCCATGAAAAACCAATCTACTTGTGGATTAATATCTTCAATAAGACCAGGACCATTAATCGAAATAGTGTCTCCTACTTTGGCATTAATTGCCCAGCGCGCAGCAAAACCACATTGTAAATCGGTGACGCTATGACGTACAAAATCAACTTCAATTGTATGATCTTCTCTAGAAAATTTTCGAATAGTATAAGTACGCATTATAGGGCGTTGACCTTCTTCTAAAGTAGATAAATCTGTTCCGCCTTCAGCATTAAAAAGTAGCTTGAAATAGCCGCCATCGCAGTTATCTGGGAATGCATCAAGCTGCTCACTCATTAATACAATACGTTGCAAATTTTCTGTAATTTTTTGTGTTTTAATAACTTGTACTTTTTTAGGCATAGGTTTTTTCATATTAATATTCGCTTATGATGTAATGTGTTTAAGTTATTGTGTGCATAAGAGACATTAGCAGTCTTTATCTAGAAGGGGATGTAGTATCTTTTGAAAAGTTAGCATAGCAGGCTGTTTTTGTATCTCTTGAATATGCCAGATTTAATAGAGTGTGATTAATTATCTTATTATCTCCCTATCAAATGTAATCAACGTATTAAATGTAATGGCTTCTAATCATGCTAATTACATTACTATTCTTAACAATTTAAAGGTCATTATATTTCCCGCCTCTCAATCATGCAAATGATATTTAATATCATTTAAAGAGTTTTACATAAATAAAATTTGTTATTGGTATGACAGGTTATTTAAGCGGGTACTGACAATAATCACACTGTCCTTATTTTTAGATTTTAGTGAATATGCCTTACAAAGATCATTTTGTTAGCTACCTTGGAAGTCATTGTTTATTCGTTCTTTATTGGTGCATATTGTTATTTTTGTTTCAGAGTGGTGCTTATTTTGAAAAATTGCCTTGAAAACTGTATTTTATACCTATTTATGCATTAGTATGGTGCGAATTTGTATTTTTAATGCACACCAATGAGCAAAGGTTTTTAGCGTGAAACAGATATTTTACAGAATGAAAGGTGGTGCTATTTGCCCACCTAGAACGCCTCTTTCTAAAGTGGCATGGTCTTGGCTTGGGGCTTTCTTAGGCATATATTGCGTTGCTATTTTAAATCGTTTTACTGAATTAGATGCATTACATAGCATGTATTTAGTGGGATCGTTTGGCGCTTCTTCTGTTTTATTATATGGGGCACCACAAGCAGATTTTTCACAACCAAGAAATGTTATTGGTGGGCATGTGCTTTGTGCTTTTATCGGCGTTACTTTGCAGAAGTATGTTCCATTAGATATGGCGCTATTAGCAGCACTCGCTGTTTCCCTATCTATTGTTGGCATGCATTTTACGCGTACTCTCCATCCGCCAGGTGGGGCTACAGCATTAATTGCTATTTCAGGCAGTACTAATATTATTGAGAGCGGTTATTATTTTGTGATTAGCCCGATAGCCATTGGTGCCATCATGCTTGTGATCATTGCTTTAGCGGTAAATAACTTATCTAGTAATCCAGCAAGGCATTACCCTCGTTATTGGCTTTAAACCCCATTATCTTCTAAGTTATTGACATTATTTTAGAGTAAGTGGTTACTAAGCCTCTGCATGAGGCTTATACCAATCACACTAATTAACTGATCTATTTTACTTGTTAAAATAACTTATTTCTTCGTTGTAATTTTCGTAAATAGAACAACTATTTAACTCAAATTACGCCTTGAAATCAGTCATTTTTCCTGCGCAAAATTTAGATCACTTATTTAATATAATTGGTATTAGTCGATTTGATCGCTAATTGTACTAGTCAAACTCAGAGTATAAACTGATTGGGTCAACTGGCATTTCTATTGGTTGCCAGCGGTCTGAGAAAGTATAGCGGGCATACAATAGACCATGACGTGGCTCATAGAAGTCAGATAGTTGCATATCGACAGCTAAACCAATATACCAATGATCACTAACACGTTTTTCTAATGCAGCTTCAAATGAGTAGCCAATGCCACCACCTGATGAACTTTCACCAGCCGCGCCATATAATGGATCTTCTTCTGACCAAGAGTTGGATATAGAGCCTCTGATTAAGTATGAAAAATCATTATTAATACGTTGATACCAATTTACCGGAATGGATAATGAGATATATTGCTGAGGGCTATAGTAGCCCCCGTAACCATACGCATACTCACTTAAGTTTTTATCGTATTGGCTATAAAAGCTATTAAGCCCGACGCTTAATTGTTTATCTCTTTCACTAATCAGCTTCCAGTATGCCCCGCCAAGTAAAGCTAAACTGGTATTATCTTCTACGTTATGACCTGTGATGTAATGATACTGTAGCCCACCCCAATAGCCGACAGGAGCCCCTGTATCATAGCTTAGGCCTAATTTGACGCCAGTACGGACAACATTACCCCAATACTCTCCGATATGCTCATTATCACTTTCAATGTCGATATCAGGTACTTGCATACCACCAAATGATAATGTGCTACTGGTATCGGAACGACGTGATAAAGTTGTTCTCCAGCCAAAGTCACCTAGGTCACCAGAAAGATTCAATCCACCGACCCAGGTTTGGGTTTCAAACCCAATCGGCGTTGTACCAATATCTGCTGACCAAGTATTTGCTCTCCAACCAATTCCTAATTCTATGCCATTTTCTGTGGAGCTAAATTGTGTGTCGCTATTACTACCAGTATCTTTATTAAAATAATTTAAGTCACCAGAGTTTAATGCCACCATATCTGCACGTAATATTAAATGACCATCGTAATCTGGCATCGGAATACTGATTTCTACAGGAATTTGAGTGGCATTATTTTCACTATCACGGCCGCTATAATCGATTCCAAATTCAATATAACCATCGTTGCGTTTATGGATTGTATCAATATCAGACTTCACACTGCGTGTTAGCCAATAGTCATCTGCTTCATCATAGAGCTGTTGAAAATCTTTGTTGTCATTTGTAGTTGTTGAAGGAGACTTAGCTTGTTGATCGCTTAATAATGCTTGATAGCCTAACGACTTGGCTAGTTCATATTCTTGATTGTCCATCGCTACATTCATACCTGTTCGATAGTCAAAAGCCCCTGCATTTTTGGTTGTTGATAATTGTCTACTGAGCGTCAGAGCTTGTTGTGTTTGTCCTTGCTCATTCAATAATTGAGATAATTGAGCGACTTGGTAATTGCTTAGCTTCTGTTTGTCTTTGTACAGCTGTAATGTCATTTTCTCTAATGCAGCTGTATTTCCTTGTGCACTATAAATATCAACTAAAGCGTATTGTGCATCAATAGCATCGTTAGTATTACCTGTTGCAATTGGGTAATATAAAGCCTCAGCGGTAGCGTAATCTTTGTTACCCATTGCGTACTTGGCGAATAGTATATCGCGTTGTTGAGTGTAATTTACAACTTCAGCTTGGGTACCTTTGGGCGCTGGAAGTTGATCTTTCCAAGCTACAAACTTCTTATCTATATTGAGTTCATAAAGCAAATTACCGTAATCAAGCTGAGTTTGATAAGACCAAGTCGATTCAGGGCTTTGCTTATTAATATCAGTATATGCTTCCTGTTCAAAACCTAGCTGATATTTCATTGTAATTAGTTGGATCGATACTTGTGAGCGGTTTTGATTCTCTAATAACATCTGATCTATTTTCGCTTTTGCTGCATCGGGATCCGTTTTAACCAGCTCTGATAATTGCTCAAAAGCGAGAGATAAACTTAACCTATCAAGATTATTTTGCATCGCAGTAGTACGCTGCTTTGGTGGTATTGCTTGTAGCACTTCTATTGCTGTTTCAGTTTCACCATACCGAGATAAATATAAAGCATAGGCAAATTGGAAGTTTGGATCTTTATTAGATGACCATTGTTTCATTAATCTATCAGCACGTGTCGCTTCGCCCATTGTTTGCAAAGCATAAGCAATATCTGCTTTATCCCAAACTGAAGAAGGAGGATTTTTCAGCAGTTGATTGACTTTGTCCGTGGCAGTTTGATAGTTATTTTCTGCTAGTGCTTGTTTGAGATCTGCTAATAAAACATCACTATACAAAGCGCCTATTTGACTTCTCACTACTTTGCGTTGCGCTGCGCTATAGCCTTGCGAAAATCGATAAGCTGCTAATTTATTTTGCTGCTCTTCTCGAATATCAATTCGGCCAATAAGTGCATTTTTATTTAATGGCTGTTTTTTCAGTGTGATTAAATAGTATTTTTCAGCAACTGAATATTGCTTTTGAATAAATGCTAATTCTGCCAATGCATTATATGCGTTTACTGTATCAGGTTGTAATTTCACAGACGCTTGGTATTTTTGTTTGGCTTTAGTATATTGACCTCTTTCCATATAAAGGTCGCCTTGGTCAATATTTACCCAATACAATGATTCGGTGGTCAATGCCTGCCACCTACTTTGATAACGCTTATCAGGATCATATTGCTCAGCTTGTTTAAAATAGTTAACAGCAAGCCCTTGTCTACCTGTTCTTAAGTATACGTAACCAAGTGCGGCAACAATCTCAAGATCTTTGGGGCGTGTTTTTAGCGCTGCTAGCAGTTTTGGTTCCGCGGCATAATAGCGTTTGGCCTCAAATAATGCCAACCCTTCAAGCTTGGTAATATAAGTTGGATCTTTAAGTCTTTCTTTCTCTTCTTCAAAGCGTTTTTTTGCATCATCATAGGCTTTTAGATAGGTTTGATCGCCGGATCTATAGCTGCTTAAGATGGCGTATTGTTTTAATACATCAGCGGTGATCCGTTGCTTATCTAAAAGTGCTAACCAAATTTTAGCTGCACTATTACTCGTCGAAGGGGCTAGAGTTAATTGTTGTAAAGCGGTTAATGCTTCAGTATCAGTTGGTTTTTCACTTAATGTGTGACGCGCTAACGCTAATTGAAATTGTGGGGTGCCCGGGTAATCATTGTTGAGTTTAATTAGTTTGTTTTGAGTTTGTTGCCAATTACCTGTTTTATTATCTTCTAATAATATGTATTCAAGTTGCAGTGCTGGAGTTGGGATACCGTCGCTAAAAATCTTGTTATATATTGCTAATGCAGCCGCATACTGCCCTGATATGCTTAATAATTTTGCTTGTTGATAGTCATTACGATTACTTGAATATATAGATAAGTACGATGCCACCTGCTTTGTTTCTGGTGCATTAGGGTATTGAGATTGGAGTTTTTTTAATGCCGCTTGTGCTTTATCTACTTTTTGTATTTTAGATAAGTACAGCGCCTGATATTTTAAACCTGCGAGGCTATTTGGGTTGATGGCAAGCAAGCGTTCTAATGTTGCCTCGCTAATATCAGGTCGATTTAATAGTTGTGCATATACTAATTGGTTGATCAGCCACTCTTGTGAGTCCACCGAAGTAAGATCTGTGGTAAATGTAAAGGGCTGATAGGTAATGATTGAATTTGATGTATTCTCATTAGCGTATGTATTTTTAGTATAAACAAGGCTAAACAAGAAAGTACCGAGCATTAATGGTGTAATAAGCAATGCCAGTCGTTTTGCTGGCATAAAAGGTTTATATCTATTGATCATATTTGTTGTTATCAGGGTTATTTTTGACATGATGTTAACCAATGAGGTATTACTCGACCTTGTGCATCAAATTGGTAAAGCTTATTCATCCAACCTTGTGCAAATAACATTAAGACACTTTGATAGTAATGTTTATGCTCAATACTCGCTAGATTATCTTGAGTACGATTAAAGATTTGCTTCGCTAAATCGGTTTCACCTGACGCCATTAATAAAGGTGTAATCGCTGCTGTTAAACCTAACCCTGCATTACCTTGATAACTGCCATCGTTAGCATTCAATGTTTCAGGCATTGCATTCGTTTCTTTTAATACTTCAACTAACGGTTGCATAGCCTTAATTAGTGGTGCTTTATGTGAACTTTGATCAGAGAGTAGTCCTGCCCATAGGTAAGTGCGAATTGCATTATAACTACCGATACCTTGAGTTGCTGTATCGGTTTGTAGTCCATTGGCGGTCACTTCAACCCAATCAGGACTAAAGCCCATGGGCATGCTATCTAGCAGTAACTTATTAGAGCTATCTATCAATGCTTGCCATTGATAATCTGGATATAAAGCCTGCATACGAACCAGTAATTGCATTGGTAGATAACTTGGATTTAAGCGAACATGGTTCTTATCTGATACAAAACCTGTTCGGCCTGGTAATAAGACGGTGCCATAGTTATCTACTTCAATGGTTTCCTCTTTTAGAATACGAGCAGCTATCGCATAGCCGAGTGTTTGATAGTAGTAATTATCCCACAGTCGTCCAGCTTCAACTAAGTTATAGGCTATCCATAAGTCTGAATCTGATGCTGTATTATAATCTAAAATCCCTTTCTTACCTGTAGGCAATGCACCCCATAGCCACGAAGGTAAGTGCGCCGTTAGATCGCCATCAGATAAATTAATTTCAGTCCATTCTAATAGCGAGTCAAAGGCTTTTTGATCATTGGCAACCAAAGCAAAAAACATTCCGTAAGATTGTCCTTCTGAAGTGGTTATATCGCGTGACTCACTATCATCAACCACTCGTCCATCTTTAATATAGTTATCCTTGAAGCGCTGCCATAGTGGCCAAGCACATTGTTGGATGGACAACTCAGCTTGACTGTTTTGCTGAGTCGTTGACTCAACCTCGGCCATTACTAATGTTGGCAGAGCTAAGAAACTAACTAATAAAAGATGAACTAATTTCATTGAGTTTACTCCGTATCTTCAATTCGGCTTCTAGCGATACGTCTTAGTACGCGCCAAAGTGCCAGTGTGACTAAGATAACTAACAATAGGGCTGCAAAAGACATTAATATTGGATATTGTGAAAAATGGTACATCACTAGTTGCCACACCGGTAAGTGACCAACATAGTAGTGTTCACCGACATTAAAGCTAGCAATTGAGTTGTCTCGGATTGTAATAACAGAGCCAAACATGCTGTCAACTTTACTTGTATCGTTCAGTGCTTCATTAACTAAATTTAACGCAGGTGCTGAGTTAGCTAGTATATTAACAACCGTCCGTTGAGGGCTAAATGGCGATTGGTAACTGGTTATTGCCGCAAAATTACCTTTTGCTGATATTTCAACTAGATCGGCTGGTTGAGGTTCACTAGTCGCAGGAGAAACCCAATTCTTACCTTGTTGATTCTCATTTTTACTCGGTAATTGACTTAAGCGTAACTCATCATTTAAGAGCATGTTAGGAGAGTAGTTTTCACTGACCTCTTTTAAGTTTTGCTCAATACCTATCGTTAAAATATCTTTATCTTGTAAAGCCTTTTCTGACCATTTATTGGTTAGCTCAATATTTACAGCTGGGTAGCCAGTATTGGCAGCAAATCTTCCCATCATATTAGCAAAGGTTTCTATTTCGCCTTGAGTTGGCTGTTCAGGTAACACGATCACAGTATCAGATAGGTCAGCCATACGGGTGAATGGAAAACCAGAGTTGGCAAATGAGCGCATATTAGGCATTTGTATATAATGCGCAAAACCAGAAAAGTCTACGTAGGAGTTTGCATCAATGGCTGCATATTGTTTACTTGGTTGTATACTCTGACAAGTTAACGCGCCATCTTTTAATGCTCCACCACTGGTAGGAGAAGAAAATCCAAACTCAAATTTTAAGTTATTACGGCTACCCACTTTGAAAGCTGGAATGTGTACTTCACCTTTATCACTTAACGATGCATCATCTAATAATGGAATACGTAATCGATCTGCGTGTTGGGATTCACCTTCACTAGTGAGAGGAAATGCCTTAATAAATTGATTATTAATGCTCAAACTCATACGAGAGCCTGAATTGTCATTTTGTGGAGAGTAGCGATATGCTAGCTCAAATGGAATACCATTACTTTGCCAAGTGAAGAGGTCTGGCGGTAATTGGAAGTCAACAGTCACAGGTGGAGGCGTTTGTCCTTCAATTTGTAGACGATTTTGATCTTTAACCATTTCTGCCAGTGTTACTGGGCGTTCTGTATTAACCCAATTAGGTGCATCATAAGGTTTACGCGGTTTTATTTGTTGAATACGTGTTACTTTTGCAATTGGACCCGTTAATAGGTGTTGTCCAAAGGCTAAACCTTTCACTGCTTTAATTAGATCTTTATTATCTCGTCCACTAACCACCAATAATTTCACATAGGGTTTACTTGGGTGAGAGATCATCTGCAGATAAGGCCCATCTACATCCGGGTAATCCTTTAAAAATTCAGGTTTATTATCATTGGTCACAAATACAATGGCATGGTCATCAGGTGCTTCATCTTGTAATACAGGAAAACTTGTTTTACGCCATTCAGCCAAAGAACCAAAATACGATGAGGCAATACCTAATGCTTTAATCTCATCGATATCTGCATTGTCGCCAATCACCATTGGTAAAACCAATGACGTCATATCTCGTTGATCAAAGAAGGGAGCAGGGAGAAGGCTTAAATCATTAGCAATTTGGGTTTTTTGAACTTGCAATGCAATATGACTATTTTGGCTGATCTCTGCCCAAATACTCGCATGGTTTGGATCTCGACAAAGCTGATCGATATCGCCGATCATTTCAAAACGAAGTTGGTTATAGTTACTAAACAAACGAGGATCTAAAGGAATTGATGCTTGGACTTTTTTACCTTGTGTGCCATCAGCAATAGAAATAACGCTCATTAATTCATTATTAAAATATACTTTCATATGCGACACAACAGACAGCAAAGCTGGTGAAGGAATGAAATCCAGTGATAAAGTTGCTTTTGATGTTATTTCATCTAAACGCGAGCCAAAACCAACATAAACTTGGCTTTCACTTCCTTGCATAAGAATCGAACCTGAATAGCCAAGATCATTAAAGTTTAGAATGCGCTCTTGAACATTCGGCGATACTTTACGTGGCGATGTTGACCCTGAATCTAAAGTCGAGCGAGTATTTGTTGTCAATGCTGATGTTGTAGCAGTGGCAACTTCTGCATTTGTTTCAACGGCCAAGGCATTGGTCGCAAGCAGCGGGCTACCAAATGCTAAACTCACTGCGTAAGCCAGTACTTTAATTTTATCGTTTATTCGCATATTACTCGCTCTTTAATGTTATCTTTTGTGGTTTTAATGAATAAATTACACGCCATAGTGTCACTGCTGATCTGGTTAGCATACGGACAAAAGGAGGGCCATTAAATAGAATACGGCTGTATCCTTCTGCTCCAATTCGTAACACTCGGTACATACTAACTAATGGTTTATCTACTTGGTATTCACTTTGCCATTGTGCCCAAGTGTCTGCTCTAGCAAAAGTACATTGTACGTAATCAATTTGTTGCTGTTCATCTAAGTCCATCAGGTTTAACCCTAGGATTTTATCTTGACTATAGATAGGTGTCATAGGAAAAACATAGGATTGCTCTCCACGCTGTAATATCACATCTAATTGCTCACCGTATTTAAGATTAACTGACTTTGGAAGTTCTACACTAACACCACCAAATGAAAAGTCTTTCATTGTACAACGGATAATATGTCCGGATTTAAGTGCTAAACGGATTGGAATATCAACCTCTATACGGTGATTTTTACGTACTTGTTTAGCTTCTTCGGCAACGGCAACGGCACCACCTAGAATTAATAAGTTATAAAGCACCCAAAAGAGGTTAACCAGTACACTGCCAACCTCTTCACTAGCGCCATAAACTAATCTATAGACCCCAAAACAGATGCCCAATAAGTTTAATAGTACTAAAGCGATATAAGGTGTTGAAAGTCCCCAGTCAAAGTACTCTTTTTCGATTAACCCGCCTTTCGCGGTTACATTAAACGTTCCTTTATTTGGAAAGAATAGTGCGACGGTTGTAGGCCTTGCAATGTACCAAGACAGTACGGTTTCATATACTTCACCCCAGAAAGAGTGGCGATATTGCCCCTGAATTCGAGAGTTAGTCATACTAGAATGAATCATATTAGGTAGCGCATATAAAATAATGGCTAATGCAGGTGCATAAATAATATAGGTATGTAATACCAAGAATGCTAACGGCGCTAATAGGTAGATAATTCTAGGAATACCAGACAAGAAATGCAGCATTGCATTGGCATAACACAGTCGCTGTTGCCATTTTAACCCTTTACCAGTAATTGGGTTATCGATTCGGAATATTTGTGCCATGCCTCTGGCCCAGCGAATACGCTGCCCAATGTGTGCCGACAAGGTTTCTGTTGCTAAGCCTGCTGATAGTGGCTTACGTAAATAAGCTGAGCGGTACCCTAAGCGATGCATACGCAATGACGTATGCGCATCTTCAGTGACTGTTTCGACGGCAATACCACCCACAGCAACAAGCGGTTCTCTACGTATAATCGCACAAGATCCACAGAAAAAAGTACTATCCCATAGGTCATTACCATCCTGAATTAAACCATAGAAAAGGTTACCTTCATTAGGCACGTCTCTAAAGTTTGAGAGGTTTCTTTCAAATGGATCGGGAGAGAAGAAATGGTGAGGCGTTTGAATCATTGCCAGTTTAGGATCTTTGAGAAACCATCCCATACTCATTTGGAAGAAAGCACGTGTTGGAATATGGTCACAATCGAAGATAGCGACATACTCACCAGAGGTCTGCTCTAGTGCATAGTTTATGTTACCTGCTTTAGCATGGTTGTTTTTAGGACGACGGATATAACCTACGCCAACTTCTTCAGCAAAGTCGCGGAAGCTATCACGCTTTCCATCATCCAAAATATAGATATTAATTTTATCACTTGGCCAATCGACTCCTAATGAGGCATAAACAGTCGCTCTGACAACATCTAAGTCTTCATTATAGGTTGGGATCATAAGATCAATGGCAGGCCAATCTTTAGGATCGCCAGTCATTGCTACGGGTTTACGTTTTAATGGCCAGATATTCTGAAAGTAACCCAACATTAAAACTAACCAAGAGTAACTTTCTGCCATTAATAGAATCACACCTAAAATCAATGCTAAAGGATCATCATAATTGAGTGTTGATGTGACTCGCCACCATAGGTAACGACAAGAGATCGTTACAGAAAGTATAATCATTGGCATGGTTGCAAAACGGCCTGGCATTCTACGGAACATCATGGCCATTACCCACAATATGATAACGAAAAAAGCTTGGGCTTCTAAGCTAAATGGCACAGTGAAACAAAGAACCGCTAAAATGATAATAAAGAGCATTAATAGAGCATTGATAACCGATGAAAAGAAGCTTGTTTTATGTTTCTTTTGGTTCATTTTCAGCGTTGTTTCATAAGCCATATTTTCTGCTTTCTTTTCAAGCCATTGGGTCCACTTAATCAGTAAATTTAATGGCAGATAGAAGATACTTTTTATGGTCGAAAATAGTCTAAAAGCAATAGATAGTAAGGATATTGGTTTTTTAGGTGCTCGGTTTTGCTGGAATAGGATTAGCCAAAGTGTTTGTGCGATGAACCTGATTAAATCCAGCGGACGCGGACGCGCAAAATTAACATTTGGAAATAGCAAATAAGGAAGTTTCCAAGAGGGAATTCCCGATATAGCTGGTTTTAATAAAAGAAAGGCAAATAAAAACCAAATGGAAAGGCAAAGCCTGCCCGTCTGAGACACAGCGCCACCATTAGCGTAGAAGCTTAACTGCTGCTTAAGCTGCATAAAAATACGTGGTTGAAATAGTAAAGAAAGCCATTTAAACATTAGGCGTTACCATTATTTCTTGGTTTACGTGCGTTAAACACCAAAAAGCAAAAGAGCGGTAATCTTGAGCTGCTTGGCTATATGGTGCTGCTTCTAAAACCGATGTTAAGTTTGCTACCGCTTCCGGCACAGCTGTATCGAAATGCATTAAGGTAGGAATAATCATCTCTTGATATTCATGTTTTATCACCAATTGTAAATCTCGACTAACCTCACTATTTGCATTAAAAGCATTCATTAATAGTTTTATATTATGCTTTTCGTGGAGCGCTTGATAATGCCTATTTTTCTGTAAAGAGAGATAGCTTTGTATATCTGGTCGTACAACACAAATTACTAAATCTGCCTCATCTAACAATGGACGATGAAAGTTTTGTAATGAGGTTATTTCTGGTAATAAAATAATCTGCCAGTCAGACTTTGATTCAGCTTCTTTATTTTCCGGGCTGATATTATTTAACAACGTCATCGGCTGTTGCTGGAGTGCTGTTAATTGCTGTTGATATTGTGCTTCTGTCAGCTCTCCAAAAGGGACAAATGGTATTTGGTGATGATTTTGATAACCAGCTTGTTGCCATGGTTCTTGATGGTATCTACGTAGCATCCAGCCATCGTTATTATTAGGGTCCATGGAGAAGTGTAAACGCATAAAGTTAGTTGGATTCATATCAATAGCGTGAGCTTTTTGCTCAATAGAATGCAAAGCTATTGTCAGGTTTGCAGCGACTGTCGTAGCCCCCACACCTCCTTGAATTCCTGTTATGACGATACGCTTCATGGTTATGGCTTTTCCTTGTTCCCAGTAATAGATACATTTTCATTATTAGTATTTTTAAAAGAATCAGCAGGGTTAGTCGTTGCTTTTAAACCTTGCCATTTCTGTTTTACTTTTTGATAACGTTCAAGTTCTGATAGCTCTTCGTATTCAGGTTGATCGACACTATAAGCTTTAAATAAACCGCTAATATCATCGCTTAATCTATTAGGCATATTCATTCCTTTAAATGGTTCTTCTCGTTAACTTAAAACGAGAAGAATGATTATTTATAATAGACTTATTCAGGGTATTCCTGCCAAGTTTGGTCATCTAAGGTAACGTAAACTTTTCCATTATATTCCATTGTCGTACTACCGGCATTCTGCGATAGCATTTTCGTACTTGGTAAATCCGTAGCTAATGCTTCTGCTGAAAAGTTACCTTTAGCGTAAATATCTTCTTCTAGTAAGCGATTTATTAAATCGGAAACGGCTAAATAACTCGATGGTTCTTCGATGTGGTACGCTTCACCTTGTCGTTTGATATTCGGACCAAATACTTTCATTGCCACTGGGGTATGAACAATTGCTTCTGTTGGGATCTCGCGCATACCTGATATTTGCATTTTATCACCACGAATACCTGCTCCGTGTTCAGGAACAAGCATCACGACAACATTACGATTAGATTTTTTTAGTGTTTGGAAGAAGGCATACAAATCATCTAGTAAGTTAGTTAAACGGATTTTGTAGCTTTCCATTCCCACTTTGCTGCTATCACTGATAATACGATTTCCATCATGTAAAGAAATAGTGTTATATAATGCAGCAACTTTTGCCGTTGGATCATTTTCACGCTTAGCTAACCAACGGTTGAGCATATCGGTATCACGGTAAATATTCGAACCGTCAAATGCTGTTTGGTATGGGTCTAATCCTGATTTGCTCATTGCAGAAGCCTTAACTTCATTTTCTTTTAGTAAGCCTGTAAAGTCTTCAAAAGCGCCATCGTGATTGAGCATTAGCGTTTCACCATATCCCAGCTTAGCGAGGTTATCGAATAAGTAACACTGCGGATTTAACTCATCTTCAAATAATTGCTCGTGTGCTTGTTGGCCACAGCTTGCTCTTAAAAAGTGAATAAGCGCTGGGCCACTATAAGAGGTTGCCGCACTAAATTTATCAAAAACGATATCGAATTCATCAAATAGAGGATGTTTATCTAACCCTGTGATTTTAAGGTCGTCCCAGGCTACAGAACAAATACTTAAAAAGAGTAGATCAAAGGGGGCAGCATCGGCATTACTTTGAGCAAGACTTGATACTCTCTCTGCTTCTTTCTCAAAAAAGCTTTGCTTAGCCAGGTTTAAAATCTGATCATTCACTGGCCCACTTTCATCGGCTTGGTTTGCTGTTTGAGTTTTCGTTGTGGTTGGAGACGCGGCTGCTAGCTGTGGAGTTACATCAGGCGCTCTTTCTGGCAAGCTAAAATATAGCATAGCAATAATAACAAACATTGAAACGCGGAAAATACGACTTAAAAAATAATAAGCAAAGGCTAAAACAATGATTGCTAACAATGTTTGTAAAGAAATAATACGCGAGGCTAACTCTAATAAGTAATTGAATTTAAAGTCTAATAAAGCGCCCATTTGACTCCATAAACGCTCTAAAGGTGGTAGATATGAGTCATAGTGCGCTAAATAGAATGCAATAGGGAAAGCGACAATCGTTCTAATAACCTTTAATAGTTGAGAGCGAAGTGGAATGATTAAATAAATAACAAAAGCAAAGTTCTCTATTGGATGAAACTCAATAGTATCTTGCGAGAATAAAACCAGTTTGATGATGAAATATACATTCCACCAACCTAGCCCTAACATCATGCTTTTTTCTGTTTCACTATATTTCTTCATATCTAATCATTCTTTCCATGAGTTTCGTCTTGGGTCAAAGTATCTAAGTCTTTAAACGTTGTATGTTGGAAATGCTTTGGTTTACGAATAAATCGTTTGTATAGATGTGCAATAAATTGCAAAAAATCCCTTAAAAAAAATCCAGCAAGTAAACCTACTGCGAGACTGATACTGACGGTTAAGATAAAGTTATCAATGTTCATATTTATAACTCGAGTGGTTTGTGCGTAGCATAGGAAAATGCTTTATACATTTTTTTATTTTCAGAGCCTGTTGTAAACAGCGCTGGGGTTGTCGTTAAGCTGGCTGTGTCTTTATTAATCTTAACTGCTTGCAGTCGAATTTCTGGTAACTCTGACTTAATTCTATGCGGTGTTGTATAGGTTGTATTACTGCGAAACATATCAGCAATAGGCAATTTAAAAATATGGCTTAATGTTGGTTGTATGTCATTTTCCCGTACTGAAGAAAGCAGTAAGTAAAGCGCACTACTACAGGCAGTGATAATATCGCCATCACGTTTTATATTACACATACTTAAACAGGAATCCATTTCAATCCCTGGTAGCAAATCTAATTTAATTAGCGCATATTGGATCTTTGTTTGCTCATGTCGCTCAATCAAACGATTACATCTATGGATAAATTCTTCAGTATCCATATAACCTTTGTATGAATAGCGAGAGGTGTTTTCAAGATACATTAATTCATCTACAGAGTTTGGTGTCACTGCTTTAGTTTCTTGACGTTGTAGTGTCTCCAACATATTCATCATGCGAGAAAAACTAATGTTAGGTGCTAAAATTAAGTTAACCCCTATCTTAGAGAGGAATACTTCATCAGAGTAACGAATACATTGTTTCATTTCTCTTAATACAAGCTTAAATTTAAGTCCAAATTTTCGACGCAATTGATATATGCCCGTTGCAATATCATGAACTTCTTGGTGTTGATAAATACTCAGTACAATAATACAGGTGTGAGCTTGAGCTATTTTCTCAAATAATACTTGGTTAGTCGTATAACTTGTCATCGATTCAGTTATTTTCTGAGTTGGCTCGATAGCGTTTTCTACGATATGTATCGTGTTCTTATCATTAATATCAACCTGTAAATTTTGCTGCTTGTGTATTGATATTGCTGTTGTTGAGAACGTTTGATCACTTTGCGGGGTTATTTCATATTCGTGATTAGCCGTTACTTGACCTTGCGAAATCCAATAGTTAATTTGATAGATATATTGTGTTGAATCAGTTTTGTGAATCGCACTAATCCCGAAAAAAAGATCAGGATGTTCCATTAACCACCGGTTAAGAATTTGATATTCACTGCCAAATAACACCATGCTAATGGTGAGCTTTTTGAGTTTAGCGAGCTTATTTATATTTTTGAAAAACTGAATGCGGCTTTTATGCTCTGATAATAAAATCGTTTGATCTGGAATATAAAAAACAACACTGTCATTTTTTTTAAATTGAATGTTATTAATATCTTTACTTAATTTGTCTAAGCTTTTATTAGCACTGTATTGATTAAGAAAGAAACAAGTTTGCTTCTGAAAAACATTTTGAATTTTGTTTTTTAAGGGTTTCTCGAGTTCTTCCAAAATAATGGCAAGTGGAGCAAATGAAACGAAGGTATTTTTAGCTTTTGATTGTAATAGGGTATTTAAATAAAGTATTGAAATATTGTAATTGATCGCTGTTGTCACATATAACCCAGAAGGATTTTGTGCATGATGTTTTGTACTTAAATTATTGATTCCAAACATATGTTAAGCTACTCTACCAATACCCATATCAATTATTATTTATAGCATATTATTTTAGTCAAGTATAACCACCAATAACAATTGATTTATAATTATTTTGGATATACCTACTTGTAGGTTTTCTTTTTATCTTGTGATTAGTGCATCACTTTAGAAGCATTAATTTTATGATGAAAAATACCACATTAAGGTTTTTTAAGAGGAGAGTTATTGGGCCGTTTGTTGATATAGTCGATACAAACAGCCTGTATTAAGTAAGGAAATTTTAAGCTTATAGCGTTCCTGCAATAGGAGGGTAACACTCTAATATTTCAACACCTGTTGTAGACTCTATTGTTAATAAATTCAAACCGGCAGGACAAAAGAATCGCTCATATTGTTTTAGATGATAAGTTTCCCCATTACAGGTAATGACACAATCACCTTTTGTTACAATACCAATATAAAAGTCTTCTTCTGATTTATCTACTTTACCGGTAATTGATGACTTCGCTACTCTGAAGCTAAGTGTCGTTGCTGAATCAATCAAAGATTCTTTGTAAGAACTCTCATTGTACTTACAGACAAGATTGGCAGTTTGTCGGTATTGGTTAATAATATCTTCTACTGAATATTGATTATAATCGAAAACATCTAAGCAAAAATCGAGGTCTTTTTTCATGAATCGAGCATCAACAGGCATTACATAACCTGATTTCTCAAATTCAAACCTAACGGCCAGATCTGATGGTTCCATTATTTCAATAATCAATACACCTTCGCCAATGGCATGAGGCATTCCGCCCGGAATATAAAAGCAATCCCCTGGAGATATATTGATTTTTTCAAAGCAAGCTTCCATTTTATCTATGTGTTGATTTTCAATCATATCTTTAAAGTCGTGGCGACTTGGTGATTGTTGGAAACCTAAATAGATATAAGGTTGCTCAATGCTATCCCTGGATTCCAGTACATAATAAGCTTCTGCTTTACCACACCTTGAGTTTAAGTGCTTTTGTGCAAACTCTGCTGTTGGGTGAGCCTGAAAATGCAAGCGAACAGATGAATCTAAATACTTGACCAGTAACATTGGGTTGTTATCAAAAGCTGCTACATGTTTTTTTCCAAGAAAGTATTCTGGATCTTGCTTAATTAGTTGATCAAACTTGGTTTTTTTACCATTAATAAAAGCATCCGATAACCCCTCACAAACTTCTTCTCTACCAATGTTTTTGGCTTGCGTTGTTGAACCTATCCAGTCTTCTGGGAAGTGACTATCTTTGGGCTGTGCCTCTCCATTCATTTCATCTAGCACTTTGCCGCCAGTATATGTTCGCCATACTCTATTTTGTTTAAAAATGACTAACTGCTGTTGATAGTCCATGTTTTTTTACTCCTTATTAAATCTGATTTTTAATTATATTTGTAGGTTACTTTAAGCTTACCTTAATTCATTTGGTGTACCAATTGTTGTGTGGAGTTAATTATATGTGAACTAGATCGTGTAATAAAATTTTATAATTTAAAATTGATAAAGGTCGCTAGTCTATTTTGTTTGAAGCCATATTTATTGCCAAACTAATTTTAATTTTAATTTATTAAGTCGTTGTTTATTATGTGTTATTTTGTTTTTTTATTAGATTTTTTAGAAAGCGTGATTTTTGCAGTGATATTTTATTGTTTACCTTCATATGTGCCTAGATCACATATTATTTATTTTTGGTATTCCAATTGGTGATCGGGGTAGGGTTTTAATGTCAATTGGTTTGCCAGTTTTTGTTTTAAGTAGTCTTATTGGGTATCTGCACGGGATAAGTGCTTATAGATATCAAGAATGCAACTTTAAACAATATAAAACAGCAAAGGATAACCTAATGAATGATCATGCTTTAAATATTAATAAAGAAAGCTCCACAAAAAGAGAAAGTAATGGAGGAATATCATCTAGCTTATTAAAAAAAATAGCAGTTTTTATTCCAGGTATTATGTTAATTGGTTATAACATTGGCACCGGAAGTATCACATCAATGGCAAAAGCGGGAGCAAATTATGGTGTTTCCTTACTGTGGACATTAGCAATATCTTGCTTTATTACTTATTTTTTAATTAGGATTTATGGCCGTTATACAACGGTAACTGGAGAGAGAGCGCTTACTGCATTTAAAAAGCACTTACATCCAAGTGTAGCAATGTTTTTTCTAATCGGGATTGTTACTGCAACTTGTGGTTCAATTATGGGAGTAATGGGAATTGTTGTTGATGTGTTATACGTCTGGTCTCAAAGCTTTATCACTGGAGGTATATCTGCTTTATCTTGGGCGGTGGCTGGAGTGATTGTTATAAATGCAGTGTTATGGACAAATAAAGGTACCCTAGTAGATAAAGTTTTGTCTGGTCTTGTCGCATTAATGGCGCTTGCTTTTATTATTAACTTTTTCTTAATGATGCCTCCTGTTGCTGATATGTTAAATGGATTTATCCCTTCAATTCCAGTCACTACTGATTCATCGATTAGCCCAATGCTAGTTATTGCTAGTATGGTCGGAACTACTGTTGCACCTGCTATGTTTTTAATGAGAACAACACTAGTTAAAAATGCTAAGTGGACAGTGGAAAATCTTAAAGAGCAAAACCTTGATGCAATTGTTAGTACAACATTAATGTTTATTATCAGTGCAGCTGTAATGGCTGCAGCTGCCGCAACACTATTTAAGCAAGGTTTAACACTAGAAAACACTTCAGACATGATTGAAATGTTACGTCCATTAGCAGGCCCAGGAGCTGTACTTATTTTTGTTATTGGTATTGCAGCCGCGGGATTTTCAAGTCAGTTCCCTAATATTGCAATTGCCCCTTGGTTTATTAGTGATATCAAAAATAATGACAATGGATTAACGCATAAGCCCTATCTGTGGATAATGACTGGATTATCGCTATTATGTTTAGTTGTTCCTATTTTTGATGCTAGACCTGTATTTATTATGATTGCGTCACAAGCATTTAATGCAGTCATTCTTCCTGGAACAGTGTTAGCGATGTTTTATTTAGCAAATCAAACTAGTTTAATGGGTAAATATAAGTGTAAACCATGGGAAAATGCGGTATTTGCTTTAGTTAGCCTATTTACTTTAGGTATGGGGTTCTTAGCTATGAAAAGTTTAATAGAGTCTTTTATGTAAATTACTTTGTATAAATATTTAGGCCCCTTGCTATGTCCGGTAGCAAGGGGCCTTTTTTATTATGCAATTGCAGCTTTAGCTTATACTGTAGCTTTTGTTAGTGGATATGAATCAAATAAATAACCGTCAAAATTTTCATCATCGACATCAGAAAGTGCAAGTAGCGTTGACTTAATGCTTTCAAAGTGTTGCCACATAGCTTGTTTTGCTGCAGCGGCATCTTTTTTTTGTAATGCTGATAGTATCGCAGCATGCTCATTTAGCCAGGTTTTTCGATAGTCTATGGTGTCAATATGTGTATGCAGTTGAGCCCACATTTTACTTTCTAACCTCATTCTCCACATCAGTTTGACGACATCAGAAAAAAAGGTGTTTTTAGTGGCTTCTGCAACAAGAATATGAAATTGTCGATCATAATCCTCATTACTATCACCTATTTCGAGAGAACGTTTTTCTTTCTGTAATACTTTCTTTATGGCATCTATTTCTGCTTTAGTTATTTGAAGAGCTGCAAATTCTGCAATATTACTTTCAATCAGTTGACGCGCCTGTAATAGTTCAAAAGGGCCAATGTCTGTGCCTGTTAACCCAGAAAAAGCAGATATCATATTATTGGTATCTGTATTATTACTGATATTTTGAAAAGGTAGAGTAGATGATAATGGTAAGCTAGTTACGTAAACACCTGAACCTTTACGTACCTCAACTAAACCTTCAATTTCCAACATAATAATGGCTTCTCGAATAACGGTACGGCTGACACCATAAGATTCTGCTATCTCACGTTCGGTTGGTAGGCGGTCACCAATCTTGTATACGTTATTCGCTAGTTGTTCTCTTAGTTCTTTTCCAATAACGACATAGCGTCTGGTATTTTGTGGTTCAATATGTGTGCTAGGCATGTTAATAACTTCTCTCGGACAATTTAAATTGATTATACTATAGAAAAATCAGAATCACCCATTATGTATTATTTTGCTGTTATTTTTAATCAATGGAGCTTACTTCATAAATATTAGGGAGGTAGTATAGATAAGGGGGGCAGAAAAATGGAAAACACTTCGATAAAAGGGGATACCGAAGTGTTTACAGGCTAGAAAAAAGCGCGTTTTAGCGCTAACTCAAGGCCTCGTACCTCTGCAAGTCCTTTTAAACGGCCAATACAAGAATAGCCTGGGTTTGTTTTTTTATTAAGATCATCCAGCATTTGATGACCATGATCTGGACGCATTGGAATTAAGCGTAAATTACCATTTTTTTCTCTTCGTTGTTCTTCTCTAAGTATTTCCATAACAACGCTATACATATCGACATCGCCATCAAGGTGTGCCGCTTCATGAAAACTCAGTTGGTTGTCTTCTCGTTGTGTTGAACGTAAATGCGTAAAGTAAATACGGTCACCATATTGTTTAATCATGTTGACTAGATCATTATCGCCTCGCACACCATAAGAGCCTGTACACATCGTGATACCATTCATTTTATTAGGTACTTTATTGGTGAGCCATTCGATATCTTCAATAGTTGAAACTACCCGAGGCAAGCCAAGAATAGGACGAGGTGGATCATCTGGATGTATGGCAAGTTTAAGGCCGTGTATATCACACACAGGCATTAATGCTTCTAGGAATAAACCTAAATGCTCTCTTAATTGATTTTTATCTATGCCTTGATAGCGATCTAATTGTGCTTGGAATTCAGTTAAAGTGTAACCTTCTTCTGCTCCAGGTAGGCCGGCGATGATGTTAGAAGTTAGCTTTTCAATGTCAGCTTGTGACATATTGTTAAAGTATAACTGAGCTTGAGATTGTTCTTGAGCTGTATACGCCTTTTCTGCTCCAGGACGTTTTAATATATATAATTCAAATGCTGCAAACGCAACTTGATCGAAACGGAGAGCTTTTGAGCCGTCTGCCATCTCATATTCTAGGTCGGTACGAGTCCAATCTAAAACAGGCATGAAGTTATAACAAACGGTATCTATTCCACACTCTGCTAGGTTTATTAAGGTTTGCTTATAGTTTTCAACCCATCGTACATACTCTCCTGAACGTGTTTTAATCTCTTCATGCACAGGTACGCTTTCAACAACTGACCAAGTTAAGCCTTTTTCTTCTATAATCGCTTTTCTTTTAAGAATTTCTTCTTTTTGCCATACCTCGCCGTTAGGAATATGGTGTAGAGCATTTACAATGCCTGTAGCTCCTGCTTGTCGAATATCGTTCAACGAAACCGGATCATTTGGGCCATACCAGCGCCAAGTTTGTTCCATTATTCTGTCTCCTTATACCAATTAACATGTTAATCTAAATTATTTAAACGAATTGAAATTGGAATTCCAATTTTTGCTCGTACAGTATTGATAAATATATAGTCTACCTATTTTGCTTACAACCAATTTATCTAATTGGCATTCCAAAAGTGTGATCGTTCATTTATATATGTATGCCAAATGAGGTTATCTTGTTTATTTCTTAGCTTTTCATAATAATTTCTTTATTATGCTCAGTAAATTAAAGGAGCTAACACTTTAAATTGGAATACCAAGTTATGTGTTTTGCTATTTCAAATAAAAAATTTGGAGAAGCTATGTCTATCGCAACAATGCCATTAAACCCTGCAGTTATTGCTACTAAAGTTAATAGAGATAATCTTAAAAGTCGCATAGTACACATAGGATTTGGTGCTTTTCATCGCGCTCATCAAGGGCTCTATACAAGTCAAATGTTGGAGAAAACAAACAGTGATTGGGGAATTTGTGAGGTCAGTTTATTTAATGGTGAGGCATTAATCACTGATTTACGTCAACAAGATCATTTGTATACAGTTGCAGAGAAAGGAGCTACAGAAACCGTTGTAAAAGTTGTGGGCGCTGTAAAAGAATCTTTGCATCCAACTTTTGATGGTGCTCTTGCAATTATTGAAAAGATGGCTGAACCACAAGTTGCTATTGTATCAATGACAGTTACAGAAAAAGGATATTGTGTAGATCATACAACGGGACAATTAGCTCAAAGTAACCCACTAATTGTTAGCGATCTCAAAGATCCATTACAACCAAGGTCTGCTCTTGGTTACATAGTTCAAGCACTTAGGTTACGTCGGGAGCGTAATATCAAACCATTTACAGTTATGTCTTGTGATAATGTCCAAGAAAATGGGCATATTGCGAAATCTGCAATTATAGGCTTCGCTAAGTTATTAGATGTTGAATTAAGTCAATGGATAGAAGATAAGGTTACTTTCCCGTGTACCATGGTTGATCGTATCGTACCTGCCGCGACAAAAGAAACACTTGATGAGATTACAGACTTAATTGGTGTTGAAGATCCTTGTGCCATTGCTTGTGAACCTTTTCGTCAATGGGTGATTGAAGATAACTTTGTAGCAGGACGTCCCGATTGGGATGTAATGGGAGCTGAGTTTGTTGCTGATGTTGTTCCTTATGAGGAAATGAAGCTACGTATGCTAAATGGCAGCCATTCATTCTTAGCTTACCTTGGCTACCTCGGTGGCTATGCACATATTTCTGATACCATGAAGGACATAAACTATCGTAAGGCGGCATTTGATATGATGATTAAAGCTCAAGCCCCTTCGTTATCTATGCCGAAAGGAACTGATTTAAATGGCTATGCTATATCACTTATTGAGCGTTTTAGTAATCCAAGTTTAAAACATCAAACAGCTCAAATTGCAATGGATGGCAGCCAAAAAATACCTCAACGTATGGGAAAAAGCTTACAATTTCATTTAGAAAATGGCTCTGATTTTAAATGGTTAGCACTTGGCATTGCTGGCTGGATGCGCTTTGTTTCTGGAGTTGATGAAAATGGGAGCAAAATAGACGTTCATGACCCAATGGCGAAAATGCTAAAAGACGTTTGTGATAGGCATGAATCGAGTGCTTCAGTTGTCCCTGTTTTACTCTCTATTGAAACTATTTTTGATCCTGCTATCGGACAAAATCCTAAAGTCATCGAAGCAGTCTATATTGCTTATCAATCTCTTCTAGATAAAGGTGCTAAAGCCACTGTTTCAGCACTTTAAGGAGAGAAAAAATGAAAGCGTTTTTATGCGATGATTTCTTATTAAGCAATGAAACTGCACGCCGTCTGTATCATGAATATGCATCAAGTCAGCCTATTTATGATTATCACTGTCACCTAAACCCTCTGGAAATAGCAGACGATCGTCGTTTTGAAAATATGACCCAGATCTGGCTAGCTGACCATTTAAAATGGCGAGGCATGCGCTCAGCTGGTGTACCTGAAAAATTAATTACTGGTAATGTATCTGATTATGAAAAGTTTCAGGCCTGGGCTAAAACTGTACCACAGACGTTAGGTAATCCCCTTTACCATTGGACACATTTAGAGCTTCGTCGCCCTTTTGGAATGACCGGAAAATTATTAGGACCTGATACTGCTGATGATATATGGAATGAGTGTAACCAGCTGTTAGCTACTCCCGAATTCTCTGCTCGTGGCATATTGAAGCAAATGAATGTAGTGATGGCTGGGACAACTGATGATCCTATTGATTCATTAGAAAGCCATAAATTGATTGCTAACGATGAGGAATTTGACGTTGATATTTTACCAAGTTGGCGTCCTGATAAAGCATTTAAAATTGAATCAGATGGCTTTAATGATTATATGTCGTTATTAGGAGAGTCTGCCGATATTGATATTACTAGCTATGCAGATCTACTAAATGCATTAGATAAACGTCTACTCCATTTTGACTTACATGGTTGTCGTGCCGCTGATCATGGTATTGAAATTGTGCGTTATGCAGCTATTCCATCTGATATAGATTTAAATAGATTATTTATACGCCGCTTACAGGGGGAAACGTTATCTGAGCTTGAAGTTGCCCAGTTTTCCACTGCAGTACAGGTTTGGTTAGGTAAACGTTATACAAATTTAGGTTGGGTTATGCAAATGCATATAGGAGCTCAGCGCAACAATAATTCACGTATGTTTCAGTTATTAGGTGCGGATGCTGGCTTTGATTCAATGAGTGATAGAACGTTCTCATTTGAACTCGCTCATCTACTTGATGAAATGGATCGTACTGATGAGTTGCCCAAAACTATTTTGTACTGTTTAAATCCTCGGGATAATGAAATGATCGCCGCTATGATTGGTAATTTTCAGGGGGGGGGAATAGCAGGTAAAATTCAATTTGGTTCTGGTTGGTGGTTCAATGATCAAAAAGATGGGATGGAACGTCAAATTTTACAGCTATCTCAAATGGGGTTGTTAACCAAATTTGTGGGGATGTTGACAGATTCTCGTTGTCTATTGTCTTACACTCGGCATGAATATTTTCGTCGTATTCTTTGTAATATGATAGGTACTTGGACGGAAAATGGAGAGTTGCCTAATGATTTATCATTATTAGGAACAATGGTTAAGGATATTTGTTTTAATAATGCTAAATCATATTTTGAATAGCGCTATATAACACGACCATTGACTGGAAATATTTATTGATAACTTAATAAGGCTTCTATTTTGGAGCCTTTATTTATTGGGAGGTACTGATGAAAATTGCTTTTCTACACACACTAGATGCCAATATAAAACTTTTTAATCCTTATATAGAAGCGTACTTGCCTGGTATTTTAGTTCATCATTATGTCGATGAAAGTTTATTGAAAAATGCTATGTCGCATGGGGTCGAATCTGTCAGAGAAGATGTTAGCCAAGCAGTAAAAAAACTAATAGAAAACGGGTTTAACACCATTATTTGTAGCTGTTCAACAATTGGTGCACTAGCGGAAGAAGTCAACGTAAGTTCCGATATATGTGTATTACGTGTGGATCGCCCAATGGCTGAAGCGACGGTTGGTTATTCTAAAGTATTAATACTTGCTGCTGTTGAAAGTACATTTGAGCCTTCAATTCATTTATTACAGCAAGTTAATAAAGCAATGGACTTAGTTATTGATACTGAGTTAGTCGAAGGTGCTTGGGCGTATTATGCTGCTGGCAATACAGAGGGATATATTAAATCAATTAAAGATTATTTAATGGCATTATCCCCACGTTTCAGCAATGAATACGATGTTATCTTACTTGCTCAAGCGTCTATGGCTCCTGCTTTAAGTGATATCAAAAAAGAGAGTCGATTACCCATCTATAGTAGTCCAGAGCTATGCCTGCAATACTTGCAAGCTAAGCTATAGCTCACTAATAGTTCGTTAATTATTATTAGTTGGTACACCAAGTGGGTGATACGCCAAATCGTTAGCAAGTTATTGAATTGTGTAAATTAACCCGCATAATTATAATTACTTTATCGTTGCCATTCCTTTTTCTGTGAACCAATACTTCTTATTGGTATTCCAAAGTTGACCAAAGAATAAATAAATCGATATGCTACCGGCACAACGTAAGGCGTTTAGTGTTTAAATGCCAAGAGTAGAGTTAGGTTAAGATTAAGGCTAATATATGAATATAGATATAGTGATAGTTATAGGTTACTTCGCTTTCCTCCTGGTGGTTGGTTGGATGTTTCGTTCAGCGACTTCTTCGACAAGTGATTACTTTAGAGGGGGCGGTAAAATGTTGTGGTGGATGGTTGGATCTACTGCTTTTTTACAGGCATTAAGTGCGATGACCTTTACTGGTGTAATGGGTAAAGCGTTAGATGTTGGTTTATCTATTGCGATTATATTCTTTGCCAATGCACTAGGTTACTTCTGTAACTACCTATTCTTTGCCGCTCGTGCTCGTCAAATGAGAGTGATCAGCCCGATTCAAGGGATTCGTAAACGTTTTGGCCCTGTGAGTGAGCAAGTTGTGACTTGGGCAACGGTTCCTTCAAGTGTATTACAAGCAGCCCTTTGGTTGAATGCCTTGGCTATTTTTGCCAGTGCCGTGTTCAATATCCCAATTGAGACAACTATTATCGCTGCTGGTGGTGTTGTACTGGTCATGTCTCTAGTAGGAGGAAGTTGGGCGGTTGTTGCATCTGATTTCATCCAAATGATTATTATCACTGTTGTTACTTTTATTGCGACTATTGTTGCTGTTGTAAAAGCAGGCGGTGTTACCCCAATTTTAGAAAAAGGCTTACCTGATCAAGGATTTGTTGGTGAAGGTTACAGTTACGCTTACTTATTTGTTGGTTGGTTTATTTGTATCTTTATCAAGCAATTCTTCAGCACGAATAATATGATTGATTCTTACCGTTATATTGCTGCTAAAGACACCAATAATGCACGTAAAGCGGCAATCTTAGCTTGTTGTTTAATGGCGATTGGTCCGTTTATTTGGTTCTTACCTGCATGGTATGTAAGTGGTAACTACCCTGACATGTCTACTTGGGGGTTAGATGTACTAGGAAAAGATATTTCAAATGCGACTTACTTTGTGTTTGTTCGTAATGAAATGCCACTCGGTATGGTTGGCTTAATGATGTCTGCGATGTTTGCTGCGACTATGTCTTCAATGGATTCAGCTTTGAACAGAAATGCTGGTATCTTTATTAAAAATGTATATGAACCATACTTTGCTAAAGATAAGTCAGATAAATCAATTCTTGCTGCAAGTAAAATCGCAACAGTGGTATTTGGTTTACTTATTATTGTCGCTGGCTTATTTATGAGTAAATTGAAAGACTTTGGGTTATTCGACGCGCTTATGATGGTAAGTACACTAGTTGCATTCCCTGTTTTAATTCCTTCACTACTATGTTTCTTTATTAAGAAAACACCTGATTGGTCTTGTTGGGCGACCATTGCTGTGGGGGCATGTGTTTCTTTTGTTATCGCGATGACCAGCGCACCAATGATTGAGAGTATATTTAATCTAGCTGAGCCTTTGTCTAAACGTGAATTTGCTGAGTTGAAATCGATTACGATGGGTGTGACAGGGCATATCATTATTACTGGCGGCTTCTTCTTGTTAACACAACTCTTTTATAAAGAGCCTACAGGTAAACGTGCGGAAGAAATTAATGAATTCTTTAGTAATGTTGCAACGCCGATTGTAGTTGAAGAATCTCGTCAAAGCTTTGAAGCTGATAGACACCAATATAAATTACTTGGAAAAGTATTAGTAGCAACCAGTATCGCTCTGCTTCTTTTAACATTAATACCAAATGAAATGTGGGGGAGAATGTTATTTGTATTAATGGCGGGAATAGTAGGCTTTATTGCATGGTTATTGTTACGTGCCGCTAAAATGGAAGATGTGAAATTGAAAAAATTATCACTTTAATTTTCTTTTAAGTAAGTATCCTTTTTAATAAAAGCCATCTGTTAAGATATGACCCTACCTTCTCAGGTGGCTTTCTCATCTTCGCTTAAAAAACGTAAAGTAATAAGAGTTACTTTTTAGTAACTATAACCTACGAGATAGCTTTCTTTATCGTGTTTTTGCCATTATCTAGTTAGTTTTTTGTCCCTACTTTCACAAGTAAAGCTTAATGATAGTTATTATTGAATGAAAATGATTATTGCTTTATTATGTAGTTCTCAAAATAAAAAGTGATAGAATTGGTGCGTTTTTTTAACCCGCCGTTTTTAACTTAGATAGTTGGATATTATCAATGAAGCCTATTAGTAAATTTTTTCTTACCTCATTTATTGCACTTATTACATTCAAATCATTAGCTGTGGCTAGTGAAGCGCCAAATACTGCACAACTAGGTGCTGATGGTTTCAGTGTAGAAATGAATGATCCTCGTTATACAAAATTAAAAACCTATCTTGTCGAAATGAAGGATGGCGTACTAACCCCTGCTGAACTAGTGGTACCTGAAAAAACTAAATTTCGCTTGGTAGTGCGTAATCTTGGCAATAAACCTGCTGAGTTTGAAAGTAACCAGTTACGTCAAGAGAAAGTGTTATTTATGAATGCGGAAACAACGTTAGTGATCATACCGCTTGATGTCGGTACTTATGATTATTTTGATGATTTCGCACCAACAACACACGGTAAAATAGTAGTAAAAGCTAAGGATTAAAAGATGGGACAAACAATATTTGTCGTCTGTAGAGAGAGCATTGAAGCACTCTTAGTGATCGGAATTCTTTATGCTTGGATGGATGGAAGAGCGGATGCAGCAACGGGTAAAAAATGGTTGTTTGCAGGTGTAGTTGCTGGCTTTGGTTTAGCTGCGTTATTAACGTTAACGTTAATTGGTGTTTCAGACCTACTAGGTGGTGAAAGCCGCGCTTGGTTTGAAATCGGTATGTTAACGTTTGCTAGTGCATTGATTGTACAAATGGTGCTGTGGATGAGAGTTCACGGCCGAACATTAAAGAAAGAATTAGAAGCTGGTTTAGAAAAAAGCTTACAAGGCAAGAAAAGTTGGTGGAGCGTATTTTTCCTGGCAATGATTGCCGTTGGTCGTGAAGGTTCTGAAACAGTGATGTTCCTATATGGTTCATTGTTACAACTGGGTACCTTAGCTTCTTATGTGAGCTTTTTTAGTGCTGTCGCTATTGGTTTAGCCTTAGCCATGGTGATGTTTTATGCATTACAGCTAGGTGGCAAGTTTATTTCTTGGAAATGGTTCTTCAAGGTAACGGAAATTATGTTGTTATTCCTTGGATCTGCATTGTTCCTAGCCGCTTCAGAGAAATTATTAGGTGGCCCGCTTGCTGCAACTGATTTACCAGCTTGGCTGTATAGCAACGTTTGGGATATGAGTAGTGTATTAAGTGACAGCTCAATATTAGGTAACTTATTAGCCTCTTTGTTTGCTTATCGCTCACAACCAATAGGATGGGACTTAGCAGTGCTAGGGGCTTATTGGGTGACTGTCATTGCTATTCTTAAGTGGCAAATGAAAGCAAAAGTAACACCTACTGTTCAAGCCACTGCAGAACAAGCTTAAACAGTAAAATATTTTTATAAACAATTGCAGAACACAGTTAACACAGTGCAGGAAGCAATTAACACAATGAGTTTTATTAATGATGGTAAAGCTCACTAACGTTTTTATGGTACATCCAGGAGTATTACAGTGAAAAAGACAATGTTAAGCACAATGATTGCAGGAGCTTTATTAGTTTCTGCTTGTAACTCAGAAACTGAAGAGCCAGTTGCAGCGCAAACTGAAGCACCTGCAGCAGTAGAAGCGGTTGCTCCGAGTGAAGCAGCGACAACAGGTTTATCAACTAGCGATAAACTAGCAACCTTATCAACTTATGCAAACATTGCGTCTGCGAACTACTCTGATGCAGTAAAAGATGCAAAAACGTTACAAGAAGCAATCAGTGCTTTTGTAGCTGAGCCGACTGAAGCGACATTACAAGCAGCAAAAGATGCATGGTTAGTATCACGTGAAAGCTACGGTACAACAGAAATTTTCCGTCTTTCTAACGGTCCAATCGATGCTGAAGACGGTTGGGTTGCTGAAACTTACGGTGGCGTTGAAGGTGAACTTAACTCATGGCCACTAGATGAAAACATGATCGATTACACTGTGAACGCAAATAATGAGCGTACAAGTGGTAACATTATTGACACTCAAGGTACATTTACACCAGGTGGTGAAGACGTAACAGCTGTTGATGTAACAACGATCACACCTGAAGTGCTAGGTGAGCTAAATACTAATGGTGGTGATGCTAACGTAGCAGCTGGTTACCATGCAATCGAGTTCATGCTTTGGGGTCAGGATCAAGATTACAACAACATGATTGAAGATACTATCAGCAATGGTGCAATGACTGCTGGTCAACGTCCATTAACTGATTTCACTACTGATAAATTAGCTGAGCGTCGTCTTGCTTATCTTGGTGCTGTTGCTGAAAAAATGGTTGATGATTTATCAGTTGTAGCAAGTGCTTGGGAAGATAAAGTAGAGGGTGATAAAGGTCTTTACCGTGCCGCTTTATTAGAGCAGTTAACAGGTGATCAAGCGTCTAAAAATATTGAACTACCAACTGCACTTAAACAAATTTTTGCTGGTGTTGGTGTATTCTCTAAATCAGAATTAGCAAATGAGCGTATTGCTGTTGCAGTATTAACACCAAGTGAAGAAGATGAGCATTCATGTTTCTCTGATAATACACACCGTGATATTGACTTGAACTATCAAGGTATTAAAAACGTATTACTAGGTGAATACAAAGGTAAAAAAGTAGGCCCTGGATTCATTGATAACGTATCCGATGAAGAAAAAGCTGCTATTACTGAATTAATGACAGACATTGAAGCGCGTATTGCTAAAATCAACACTCTAGCAACAACAACAATGCACTTTGATTACCAAATTCGTCCAGAAAACGAAGAAAGTGTTCAAAATATTGTAACGCTTAAAAACCAATTACGCCGTTTAGGTGACCAAATGGTTGTAGTCTCTAAAGCTTACGGTATTTCGTTAACAACAAACGATGTAACTGATGCTGAAGAAACTCAGCTGTAAGGACTTCTATCACTGCAATACAGTCATGTAGTGCAGTTATGAAAGATCAGACGCCACTTGCCGTATTCGGTCGGTGGCGTTTTGCGTTATTTATACACATTATGGCAGACCATTCATTTTGAAAGTGAACTATGAAAAGTAATTATTCCAAGGTCTCGAAGCATCTTCTTCGCGGCATTTTTTTGTTGTTAGGGTGCAATACTGTTGCACATGGTGATACTAGCCAGTTCAACACAAATGAGTTTAGTAATGCGAGTGGCAGTAAACCTTTTTCACATCCAATTAAAATGAATGATGAAGAGTTTGACCAATATATACTTGGCCGTTCATTTTTTACTATCCCTTGGGTAGAGGCGCCAAGTGCGACTACTGCTCGAGATGGTTTAGGCCCACATTTTAGTTCCAATACTTGTGTTAGTTGTCATGAAAATAACGGCAGCGCACCAACATTAAGTAGTAAAAACCAGCCGCTAAGAGCATTGGTATTTAAATTAACCCAGCCTAGTAAACATGACTCACGTTGGTTAATTAATAATATTGATACACCAGCCCATGATAACGTACCTGATCCTGTCTACGGTGTACAAGTATCAATTAGAGGTAACGGTAAAGTAAAACCAGAAGCTCAAACTCGATTAAAAGTAGAGTCTGTTCCCTTTACTTACCCTGATCGGCAGACATTGACCTTAACAAAATTTAAACCTTATTTAGACAAGTTAGCTTATGGTCCATTAGCAAAAGAGACAACGATCTCGCTAAGACAACCGCCGACATTAGCTGGTTTAAGATTAATTGAACAAGTCCCAAATGAAGAGATTCTAGCTTGGGAAGATCCAACAGATAAAAATCAAGATGGCATTAGCGGACGAGCAAACTGGTTAAACTCACCAGATCAAGATGAAAAAATACTAGGACGCCTTAATTGGAAAAGTAGTGCTGCAGGCATTGTTAATCAAACTGCAAATGCAGCGGCGCATGACTTAGGGTTAACTAATCCCTTTTTCATGGAAGAACGTTGTCAGCCAGCACAAAAAGATTGTTTAGCAGCGCCTAAGGGAGACGATACACCATTAGGACATTTAGACCTTCCGATGTTGCGTTTACAAGCAATTGCTGCTTTTATACGTGACCATAAAGCGCCTAAAACGGTTAACTTAGATGCTAAAGGGCGTCATGGACAAAAGCTATTTAATGAAGTAGGTTGCAATGCTTGTCATCGTAGTACGTTAACAACATCTGATGGTGTTGAGTTTAACCCTTATAGCGATTTACTTTTACATGATATGGGCGAGGAACTACAAGATGGACGTCCTGAGTTCTTAGCGACTGAACGCGAGTTTCGTACTGCGCCATTATGGGGTGTCGGACAGCGTGTTCGTAAACAACACCGATTTTTACATGATGCACGTGCAAAAACACCAGAAGAAGCGATTCTATGGCATGGTGGAGAAGCGCAAACAGCTAAATCAAAATTTATTAAACTAGACCAAGATCAGCGCTTGGCCTTGTTACACTTTCTGGAGCAACTATGAAAATTTTTACCTCTTTATCATTTATGTGTTTACTTAGCATACCTGCTTTAAGCAGTGCACAGGAGAAAGATCCTTATGCGGCTATTTATGATCATGTTCTTCAGCAAAATGCAGATAATGCCGTGCAATATTGTACAAACTTACAAAGTGCTTTAGACAGTGACTCAGGTGAGGTTCGCCATCAAGCGTTTGAGCAACTAGCAAAAGGCTGGGGACAAGTACAAGCAAGTTATATACTCGGTGGTTATGATATGAATGCCATGGATTATCCATTGATGGTGGATTTTTTCCACAGTGGTAATGAAGATATTCATGCCAGTATTGAGCGTTTAATTAGTCGTGATTCAAAACCACAGACTGCATTGTATAAAAACTCTTATAAAACCATGACCGCAATCGATTCGGTGATGTTTAGTGGAGAATGGTCTGAACGTAGAAAAGAGTTTGCAGAAGTGATGGTTGCTAACGTTTGTAAACGATTTACACAAATTAGTGACGGCTATAAAGCAAACCGTGATGCATTCCTATTTGATGTTGATAAAGGTTTATCATTAGTTGTTAATGCGCAAATTGAACATATCTATAAAACACGAGATTGGCGTATTGCTCAAGTTAGCGGGTTAACAAAAGCTAACTTAGGTGAAACAAAGCCTGAACATCAGCAATTTCCATACAGTGAAGCTTCGTGGGCATTTATTGGTGGCGTATTAGAAACTAATCAGCAACTATTAGCTGAAGATAAACAACCTAATGTTGCTACAATCGCTTATGAGAAACACGGCGCTGAAGGTATTAAAGCAGTGCAAAATGCATTAACGGCTTCGGTAGAAGCTTATAACAATACACCTGCTGACCATAATTTTAACTTGAATGACATGATCCCATTATTTCAAGGTTTATTAGATGTACAAAAAGCATTTTATAGAGAATTAGTAAGCCGTATCGGCGTGTCTGCGAACTTAATCGATGCAGATGGCGATTGATACTCCATTAGCGCTGTTCTTAAATGGTAGCCAACGTATATTTTGGGGCTACCTAATTGCTAGCGCGTTGATCGCAACCATATGGTATGTGTGGCAGGGCCATAAGTTTTCTGTCACTAATATCAAAGCCTATTGGTTAAATGCTGATGCTAAACTCGACTATCGTTATTTTTTGGTTAATTGGCTGTTAAAAAAACTGCTCATTATTCCATTATTATTATCAGGCCAAACGGTGGCACTGTGGGTGTTAAATTATCTCAACTCTCATTATGAACCGTTGTTCCTATCTTGGTATTATCGCGATATTATCTTGTCTTATACACTTTGTTTATTTGTATTAGGTGATTTAAGTCGTTATTGGCTACATCGTTTGATGCATACAAATCGTTGGTTATGGAAGTTTCATGAGGTACATCATAGTGCTGAGTCATTAAATCCATTAACCTTCTATCGTTTGCATCCAGTAGAGATATTGTTATTTGCATTACGCAACGCGATTGTTGCAGGTGTGGTAACAGGTGTTTTCATCTTTTGTTTTGGTGCTCGTGTTGATTTATATACGGTGTTAGGCGGTAACCTGTTTGTGGTTATCTTATTTTCTTTTACTGGAAACCTAAGACATAGTCATATTCGTTTAACTTATGGGCGTTGGATGGAGCGATTATTAATTTCTCCAGCTCAACATCAAGTACATCATCAACAAGAGAGTATGCGAAAAAATTACGGTAGTGTATTAGCCTTATGGGATTGGTTATTTGGATCGTTGAGGCTAACCAAGGATGCGGCTACGGTGCAAAAATTTGGTTTAGGGGAAGGTAAAAGACAAGATTTTGATAGTGTGATCAAAATTATGACTCGCCCCTTTTTTAATATAATGACAAGTATAAAACGGACACTTAAGTGAAAAAAATTCTTTATTTATTCTTCATCGGTATGACTTTTTCCCAAGTTAATGCTGCTCAACTAACAGAGGCACAATTAGGACAGGTTTTGTTTCTTGATCCGAGCTTTTCTGTTAATAGAACCATGTCTTGCGCAACTTGCCATGAGCCTACTAAAAGCTTTGCAGATCAGCGTGTAAATGCAGGCAAGAAGATAGTTTCCTTAGGTGATGACCTCAGTTCTTTTGGAACTCGTAATACGCCAATGGCTGCTTATGCGAATACATCGCCTTCATTTCATTTTAATGAGGAATTAAACGAGTATGTTGGAGGGCAGTTTTGGGATGGTCGTTCTAATACTTTAGCCGACCAAGCGATGGGACCGCCTCTTAATTTAGTTGAAATGGGATTGCCAAGCGCACAAACGGTTGTTGACCGCATTAAAGAAAATCCTTTTTATGTCTCTACTTTTAAAGAGTTATACGGAGATGACGTTTTTGATGCTAAACCCACTGATGAGGTATTACCTGCCTTTCAAGCTTTTGCTAATGCAATACAAGCTTTTGAAAAGACTGACGCATTTTCCACTTATGACAGTAAGTACGATCGTTTTTTAAAAGGCGAGTATGAGTTAACAGTGTTGGAGGATTTAGGGCGTACCTTATTTTTCTCTAATAATAATGTGAATTGCAGTACTTGCCATTTACTAAAAGCCGAAGACAGCGAAAAAGAGCCTTTTACTAATCATCAATACCGTAATATTGGTGTACCTTCAAATGTTGATCTGTTTAGTCTTGGCCATTTAAAGATCGATTTTATTGATCATGGTTTATTGGAGAACCCTTTAGTGGATGATCCAAAATATGATGGTAAATTCAAAACACCTTCATTACGTAATGTCGCTGTTACAGCCCCTTATATGCACAATGGCGTGTTTAAAGAGTTACGTACAGTGATGGAGTTTTATGATCACTATAATAACCTTGAACGTACTATTAACCCTGAAACAGGCGAACCTTGGCGTGCCCCTGAAGTTCCTCTTACCATAGATATGGAAGATCTTAAGGGACAGGCATTAACGGATCGTAAAATTGATGCTTTAATTGCCTTTATGAAAATATTAACCGATCAACGCTTTGAATCATTAATTGATGATAAATAGATTGATTATTGGCGGTTATATCAAGAAGATCTTGGTATAGCCGTCATATTGTTTAATGCTTTACCCTCTGCACAGTTATCCAGTGTAATACACTCACATGTTTACCTTTCAGAGAGCTTCTGCTCTATCCCTTAAGACTCTACCTTTGTGTTTAATCAATCCATCTACTTAGCTAGAAATAGCACTTAGTCTATAATAAGAGTAAGCGTCTAGCAAACCACACCTATTTTTTGAAATTCCATGGTAACAGGCGGTC